>DDEJ01000049.1:21787-26129 GCA_002336405.1 Rhodobacteraceae bacterium UBA1957 | reverse complement strand
GGACGCGGCGGCTGGCAATACACGCAAGCAATCTCGTGGCCTGCTGCGACCAACGCCTCTAGCACCGGTACTGAAAAATCCGGTGTGCCCATAAAAATCAATCTCACGCGCGTTTCCTCGCTTTGCGCAACAGCATATCGCGTTTCACTTTCGACAGGTTATCAAAATACATTTTACCATTCAGATGATCAATTTGATGCTGCACCGATGTGGCCCAGAGCCCAACAAAATCTCGCTGTTCCAAAACGCCATCAGCGTTCATAAACTGCACCGTCACCGCACGCGGCCGCTTGACCGGAGCCCAAACCCCCGGCAGGTTGGGACTGCCCTCGTCATGGGGGCGCAACTCGATCGAGGCGTGCAGAATTTCAGGGTTGGCCATACGGATTGATTGTCCGCGGCTTTCGCTGGCATCCACCACGGCCAGCCGCAGCAAAACACCGATCTGCGGTGCCGCCAACCCAACGCCGGGCATCGCCTCCATTGTGTCGATCATGTCAGTCCAGATCCCATGGATCTCATCTGTTATCGCATTCACCGCTGCGGCCACAGTTTGCAGCCGTTTGTCCGGCCAAGAAATACACGGCCGCGCAGTCATAAAAACCTCCTCATGCCGTCACCGCGCTATAGCGCGCCTCAAGCTGCAGCCGGTCTGCCGGATCAAGACGGTCAAAGGTGACCAGACCCTGCAGATGATCAAACTCATGTTGGGCGCAGGTGGCTTGGAACCCATCAAGTTGCCAGAGTTGTTTTTGACCCGCCAAATCATAACTTTGCAGGCTGATGCAGGCCGGGCGGATGATATCTGCTGAGATGCCAGGCAGAGATAGACAGGCCTCGGGCCGTGTGGCTGTTTCATCCGAACTCTTTAAGATCGTCGGATTGATACAGACTTTAGGCGTGGGTGTCCCCTCTTTCCAGCCGCAATCCATCACGAAAAACTGCTGCAATATCCCAACCTGCGGGGCTGCAAGACCCCGACCTTGCGCGGCATACATAGTCTCGAACAGATCGGCGATGACCCCGGTAAGACCGGGGGCATGTACCACGGGTTCACAGCGCTGGGACAGGCGCGGATCAGGCCATGTCAGGATCGGTAGAACGCTCATACACGCGCCCGCTCACGCTTGAGTTTCTGCATTTTCCGGGTGATCAGCTGGCGCTTCATTATTCCAAGGTAATCAATAAACAATTTACCATTTAAGTGGTCGATTTCGTGCTGCACGCAGGTCGACCAAAGCCCGGAAAAATCTTGTTGCTGTTGTGTGCCGTCACGATCCAGCCATGTCACCGTCACCTCGGCGGGGCGTGTCACTTGACCATAGTGATCCGGGATCGACAGACAGCCCTCTTCATAACTGCTGGTCTCATCGGATTGGGCCATAATCTGAGGGTTGAACATAACCAAAAGCCCACACTCAGCGCTGTCATCTGGCGTACAGTCGAGTACGATCAGCCGCTCAAGCACGCCCACCTGTGGCGCGGCCAGACCAATGCCCGGCGCGCCATACATGGTTTCCACCATATCATCCGCCAAACGCCTCAGCCCGTCAGACAGATCAGCCACGGGGGCGGCAGCTTTTTTCAGCCGGGGATCGGGGTGCAAGAGTATATTTCGTTTCATGGCCCTGATCTAGAATATGACGCACAAATGCGCAACGCCCTTGCAAGCGTCGGGTGATCGTTTAGTTTCGCTCCCAATGGGAGAGACCTTCATGAATTTTGACGAGATCATTGACCGGCGCAACACACATTCTTCAAAGTGGGACACTATGGAACAGCTCTATGGGGTGTCACAAGACGACGGCATCGCCATGTGGGTCGCCGACACAGATTTTCGTCCCCCCGCCTGCGTTCAGAACGCCGTTGAAAAAATGCATGAACATGGCATTTACGGTTATTATGGTGATGATCGCGGGTATTATGAAGCGATTTGCTGGTGGATGAAAACCCGCCACAACTGGGAAGTGGATCCAGCTTGGATTTTTTCAACCCACGGCCTGGTCCATGGTATGGCGATGTGCGTCGACTGTTTCACGCAGCCCGGTGAGGGCGTCATTCTGATGACCCCGGTATATCACTCGTTTTTCCGCGTCCTCAAAGCCAGCGGACGTGAGGTCGTTGAGTGCGCTCTGACCAATAACGCCGGCCGCTATGAAATGGATTTTGGAACTTGGGAAGCGCAGCTGACCGGCAATGAGAAAATGTTAGTGCTCTGTTCACCGCATAATCCTGGCGGCCGCGTTTGGAACCGGGATGAATTGCGTGGTGTGGCTGCGTTTGCCAAACGACATGATCTGATCCTCGTCTCTGATGAGATTCATCATGATTTGACGTTTCCTGGCCAAACCCACATCCCTATGACCACGATTGATGCCGACATCACCGACCGGCTGATTATGATGACAGCAACTACAAAAACCTTTAATATTGCCGGCGCGCACATCGGCAATGTGATTATTCCCGACCCGGAGCTGCACGCAAAATTCAAGCAACGTATGACCGCACTGGGAATGTCGCCAAACCGTTTTGGTCTGTTGATGGCTGAAGCTGCCTATTCGCCAGAAGGCGCCGACTGGGTCGATAATCTAATGCTATATCTAGAGGGCAACAAAACGCTGTTTGATGCCACCATTGCCGAGATCAAAGGCGTGAACTCAATGCCACTTGACGCCACATATCTGGCCTGGGTCGATTTTTCAGGCACTGGAATGGCGCGTCACGAATTCACCCAAAGGGTCGAAAAGGATGCACGTATCGCGGTCAATCACGGGATCACATTCGGTGCGGGCGGAGCATCATATTTGCGGTTTAATCTCGCAACCCCACGCAGCCGCATCCAAGAGGCCTGCACGCGCCTGAAGGCAGCATTCAGAGATTTGCAATAAGTGGACTGCCTGATTTACCGTACTTCCAGCAAGGCGACCGGTGCGTTTTCAGACCGATAGAAATCAACCGGTGCCTGATCCGTCACCACAGTGTTGCGTTTGAATTCAAACCGCAGCTCACCGTTTTCTTCGTCAGAGGCGATTATAAGGCATTCATACAGATGGTGTTCGCCATCATATATATCCACCAAGCCGCGCAGACCCGGCGCAGTGCCAGCCTCAAGCGAAAACCCATTATCCCAAAGACGGAGCACGTGAAAACTCTCTTGGTCAGTTTTAATCTTTAACCGACTGCTTTTGCGCAGCGCCTTTATACGTGCCGCATCAAGGCCCGCCTGAACATCATAGGGCAGAAAAGTACTCATACAAAATCCTCCAAAGATTAGTCTGTCCAATTTCTGCGCAAGTGCAAGAAAAGATTAATAACATTTCTATGAAATTTGCAGATTTAGGAAAATCAGTGACATCACGGCTGAATACAGCCAGCTCCAATAAAATAATAACGTACTGATATAAATATGTTTATATAATTTTATCCATAAAAAGACTCTTATATTTTGGCATTTTAGACTAGGGTAACGCTTTGAAAAAAATCACCTTATACTCATTTCCGCGCACTTCAAACACCATGAAACCGCAACGTTTCCAATCTCGCGCGCCACTGATTCTTGCACGTCCAATACCGGGAGCCGACCGTGCTGATACGCAATCAAAGCCCAGTTGCAGCGGCTTGACAAATTTCCCAAAGGGCTGTCCCCAACTGTTGAAGATCAAGGCCTTGTGCCTTGTGGCAAAATAAGTTTCAAAAGAGACATGTCACCCCCAAGACAGAAAGCAAATTTTCGTGCCCTACCGACAACAAGCCACCATATTTTGCAGCAAAAAGGCAATCCCTGCTGGAGCCTGTGGATATTGCAACAGCCAAAGTAAGGTTCGGCGATGAACACCGCAGAGCTTTTGGTAATTGCGCTGATCTTGGATGCCGTGATCGGCGACCCGAATTGGCTTTGGGGCCGCGCGCCCCACCCCGTGGTGATTATGGGGAAAATCATCTCATGGCTCGATAAAACCCATAACAAGGGGTCCGACCGCAAACGCAAGGGCATTTTTGCACTGCTGGCGCTGATCGCTATTGCCAGCTGTACCGGTTGGATACTGGCGCTGGCAGGCCCGGTGATCGAAATTGCGCTGGCGGTGATACTGCTCGCCCACCGGGGTTTGCTTGATCATATAACAGCCGTTGCCAAAGGCTTACACATATCTGAGGCCGAGGGCCGCAAACAGGTGGCGCGGATTGTCGGGCGGGACACCAAGGAAATGGACGTCGCCCAGATCGCTCGCGCCACAATCGAGTCAGCGGCAGAAAACCTTTCTGACGGGGTCGTGGCCCCAGCATTTTGGTTTCTGATTGGCGGTCTTCCGGGACTATTAATCTACAAAATTACCAACACCGC
>DDEJ01000049.1:17145-21373 GCA_002336405.1 Rhodobacteraceae bacterium UBA1957 | reverse complement strand
CCTGCACGGCTCACCGCAGCGCTTATTGCGCTGATGCATGGCCAATACGGTGGCTGGCGGCAGATCAGGCGCGACGCCAAACTGCACCGCTCGCCCAATGCCGGTTGGCCCGAGGCCGCAATGGCGCTGTCACTGGACGTGGCCCTGTCGGGGCCCAGATCTTATGACGGCAAGCTAGAAACTTTTCCTTGGGTTAACGCACCGGGCCGAACTGCTCTGGGTGTCGGCGATATCCACCAGACCTGTACCGCGCTGTGGAAAAGCTGGGCCGCAATGCTGGCCCTGCTTCAGGTGTTCATTGTCCTGCATGCCTTGTCAGTTTAGGTTGGCGTGATAGGATGCCTCAAAATCACCAGTTTTCGGAGCTTGCATGCGTTTCCTTATCTCCTCACTGTTTATCGTGTTACTCACACAGACCGCACAAGTTCAGGCCGCCTGCGGTGGGTCATTTGCCAGCTTTATAGGCGACATAAAAACCGAAGCTCGGGGTTTGGGGTACAGCCGCAGTGCTGTGGACCAGTTTTTTTCAGGGGCTTCCCAAGATCCTAAAGTCATTAAAGCCGACCGCGCACAGGGCGTGTTTCAAATGCCATTTGTGGATTTCTCACGGCGGTTGATCAGCCAAAACCGCATCGACACAGGCCGCGCAAAAGCCGCCAAATACAGCCATATATTTGACCAGATGGAGGCTCAATACGGCGTGTCCCGCGGAGTGTTACTGGCATTTTGGGCGTTTGAGACCGATTACGGCGGATATCAGGGAAATTTCAACACACTGAACGCGTTGTTGACACTGGCGCATGATTGCCGCCGGCCTCAACTGTTCCGACCACAGGTATTTTCCGCGCTCGAACTTTTTCAACAGGGTGACTTTGATCCGGCGACCACAACGGGTGCGTGGGCTGGCGAGATTGGTATGGTACAAATGCTGCCTGACGATATCCTGCACAATGGCGTTGATGGCGACGGTGACGGCGAGGTAAGCCTCAAGACCTCGGCTCCTGACGCCTTGCTCTCTGGCGCAAATATGCTGCGGGCATTGGGGTGGCAGGCTAACCAACCATGGCTGCAAGAAATCTATGTGCCGGGTGATCTTGACTGGTCGCTGACGGGCCTCGGCAAGGCAAAGCCTGTGTCGGAATGGGCAACACTTGGGGTGGTGCCGCGCAGCGGTGCCTTTGCGAACCGCAACCTGCTCGCAAACGTGATCTTGCCGCAGGGGCGCAACGGGCCGGCCTTTTTGGCCTATCCAAATTTTGATGTCTATTTTGAATGGAACCAAAGCTTTATTTATGTCACCACGGCGGCGTATTTCGCCACCCGCCTCGAGGGAGCGCAAATCTTTGACGCCGGCGTTCCCGATGTCGGCTTGACCGGTTCCGAGATGAAACAATTGCAAACACTTTTGGAAAGCTATGGATATGATGTTGGGGATATTGATGGCATCTTGGGGGCAAAAACGCGCCTGGCAATTCAAGACGTACAGCAGCGTCTCGGCCTGCCCGCAGACGCTTGGCCAACGCCTGCACTACTAAACCAATTGTAATCAGGCGACCATTGCAGCTGCACGTTTAAGATCAACCGACACCAGTTGGCTGACCCCCTGTTCCTGCATGGTCACCCCAAACAACCGGTCCATGCGCGCCATCGTGACCGCATGGTGGGTGATGATTAAAAACCGGGTGTCTGTGCGCCGGCACATTTCATCAAGCAGATCGCAAAACCTTGTGACATTGGCGTCATCGAGCGGGGCATCAACTTCGTCCAGCACGCAGATCGGCGCTGGGTTGGCCAAAAATACAGCAAAGATCAGTGCCATCGCTGTCAACGTCTGTTCCCCCCCCGACAATAGGCTCAGCGTCGAGAGCTTTTTGCCCGGCGGCTGGCACATAATCTCTAGGCCAGCATCCAGCGGATCATCACTTTCCACCATCACCAGACTGGCCTCGCCACCGCCAAACAAATGCGTGAACAACAAGCCAAAATTACTGTTCACCAGCTCAAAGGCCGTCAACAGGCGTTCGCGGCCCTCGCGGTTCAAACTGGCAATACCCGCTCGTAATGTTTTGATCGCAGCCTCAAGATCAGTTTTTTCTGACAAAAGGGCGGCATGTTCTTCGGCAACCTGTTTGGCATCTTCTTCCGCCCGCAAATTGACGGCCCCCAAAGCATCGCGCTGGCGTTTAAGGCGGCTGACATCAGCCTCGAGCAGGTCGGATGCCGGGATGTTTCCCGGATCCACCGCAAGTGCACCGAGCAATTCTTCTGGTGTGTGCTCTTGCGCCTCAGAAATGCGATCAGCCGCAAAGGTGACCGTCTCCTGTGCGGCATCGGCACGCGCCTCGGCACCGGCGCGCATTTCACGTGCGTCAGACGCCGTACGTTCAGCGTCGCGTTCAGTCGCAACCGCCTGCCGCACCAAATTTTCCGCCTCAGCAAGGTGATCAGCGGCGGCCCTGCGCCGCACATCAGTCTCGGAGATTGCCGCGTGCAGTTCTTCGCGTTTGGTGGCAATCATATCAGGTGTCGTGCTGGCGGCTTGCATCTCACCCTCAGAAGATGACTTGCGTTCGGCCAGCTCGGAACTGCGGGTTTCTGCAGTCACCAGCCGGTGTTTCCAAACGCCAATCTCTTTGGTGACTTCTTGATTGCGACGGGCGCGCGCCTCGCCCTCGCGGCGCAGTGCATCCTGCGCCGAGCGGTCGGCGATCATCTGGCTGCGCGCTGTCTCGACAATTGTTTTCAAACCCTCAACCTGAGCACGCAACCCGTCGAGATCGGCAAGTTCGGCCAAAGACACCTCTGCGTCAGCATATTGTTTGCCAGCGGCTGAGACCTCATCCTGATATCGGCGCACCACAAAGCTTAGGTCCTCTAGTTTTCCAGTCGCCAGGTTCTGCTCGGCTTCAGCGCGGCTCAGAGCGCGATTGATCTCGGCCAGTCGCCGATCCGCGTCGCGCCTGGCTTCGCGGGCTGCCGTATCTGCCCGCGTCAGATCAGCCAGATCAGCACTGCGGGTGCTATGCTCGCTTTGCGCCACTTGCATTATCTCGTGGGCCTGCGCCGTCTGTTCGGTCAATTCCTCCAACCGGTTGCGCTGTTCCAGCCGCAGGGCTGCGGCAGACGGCATATCCGCTGCCAGCGCAATGAATCCATCCCACCGCCACAGATCGCCATCGCAGCTGACCAAACGTTGGCCAGGTTTCAAATCACACTGCAACGCCGCCCCCTGGCCTGCGGTAACCAGACCTATTTGATCGAGGCGACGCACCAGAACCTCTGGCGCCGAAACATGCTGACCTAAGGGTTGCACCTCAGCGGGCAGCTTCTGGGTTTGAGGGTACAGTGGTAAAGACTGCCAGCCCGAGCCCTCCTGTCCGTCCAGAACCGGCGCGCGCAAATCGTCAGCCAACGCAGCCCCCAAAGCTTTTTCAAAGCCTCTATTGACCCGCAATTGATCAAGGATATGTGCACCGTCACCGGCATCTCTGTCGACCAGCCTACGCAGCGCCAACAGCTCAGCACGCAGCGCGTTTGTCGCCCCTTCGGCCTCGGAACGGGCAGAACGCGCGGATGTTTCGTGGTTTTGGGCCTCGGTTCGCGCCACTTCGGCCGACAATAAATCCGCATCAGCCCGCGCCGCCATTGCCTCTACGTCAAGCTGTTGGTCGCCGGCCAATTTAAACGTTTGTGTCGCAGCTTGCAGCACCTCTTGTGAGGACACTACATTGGCCTGTGCCCGGACCAGTTCAGTTTCAGACTTATGCAGCAAAGCCTGACTGTCTTGTAAAAACCGCTGCACCGATTGGTGACGCGCCGCCAGACGTGCAACATCTTCAGTAAGCTGCGACAGTGCGGTTTCTTTGTCTTTCAGCAAACCCGCCGCCTCACGGGCCACAATCATGGATCGGTCAAGTTTTTCCTGATGACCCTCTCCCGCCTTAGCCAGTTCACCCGCCTCCCATTCGAGGCGATCAATGGTGTCACCAGCATCGCGGTTCAACCCAGCCTCGCGCTCGATATCCATGGTCAATTGTTCTATGCGCCGAGCAAGCGTTGCAATTGTCTGGCGTGCCTGTTCTTCTTGATCTTTCAGCGTATCACGCTGAACCTGCAGACGCTGCAGGACCGCCGCCGCAATCGCCTCTTCCTCGCGCAGTGGTGGCAACCCCTCTTCTAATTTCTGGCGCTGCGCGGATACGGTGCGCGCCTGCGCTTCGGCACGTCC
>DDEJ01000049.1:5216-16756 GCA_002336405.1 Rhodobacteraceae bacterium UBA1957 | reverse complement strand
GCCTCTTTCCAACGTCGATAAAGCAACATGCCCTCAAATTTTCGTAAGTCTTCACCGATAGTACGGTAACGGGCTGCCTGTTTGGCCTGCCGGTCAAGCTGTGATAACTGGCCAGCCAGTTGTTCTAGCACGTCATCAACCCGTTCAAGGTTACCCTCGGCCCCCTTTAGTTTTAACTCGGCCTCATGCCGTCGCTGGTAAAGGCCCGAGATGCCTGCGGCTTCTTCAAGAATACGGCGCCGGCTTTTGGGTTTGGCGTTGATCAATTCGGAAATTTGTCCCTGACGGACCAGGGCTGGGCTATGGGCGCCAGTCGAGGCATCGGCAAACAACATCTGGACATCGCGGGCCCGCGCCTCATTGCCGTTGGCCTTATAGGCCGAGCCTGCATCACGGGTGATCCGACGTACGATATCCAGACTGTCTGATTGGTTAAACCCGCTGGGAGCCAACCGCTCGGAATTGTCCAGATGCAAGCTGACCTCGGCAAAATTGCGGGCGGGCCGGGTCGCCGCCCCAGCAAAGATCACATCTTCCATGCCACCACCGCGCATCGCAGTCGGGCGGTTTTCACCCATCACCCAGCGCAGCGCTTCAAGCAAGTTGGACTTCCCACACCCGTTTGGACCGACAACACCCGTCAACCCATTCTCGATAATCAGGTCTGTGGGGTCGACAAAGCTTTTAAAGCCGCTCAGTCTGAGTTTTGAAAACCGCACGTCGGATGCCCATGATTCTTATTCTCGCTCAGATGTTCCGGCAAATCTGCGAATGAGTCAACGATCAACCACAAAATGTGGCGATGTACTTGAGTATATCAACGAAATATAGTGGAGTCAGCAGCGTTGGGGTCATTTTGGATAGAAGATAATCCTGTGGTAAAAATTAGGGGGTGCAATGACAGTTATTATCGAACCAGGAAATCCAAAAGACACAGAGGTAGCGGCTTTATTGTCAAAAAGCCATGCGTTGATGGAACAGCTGTTTTGCCCCGAGGACAGTTTTGCCCTTTCAAGTGACGAGCTATGCGCACCTCAGATACAGTTCTTTGTGGCGCGTGAATATAACGTAACCCTCGGCTGTGGGGCCCTCGCTGTAAGAACAGGTTATGGCGAGATAAAGTCAATGTTCACCCAACCTTTTGCCCGTGGTCAGGGCGTAGGTGAGAAAATTCTCAGACGGATCGAACTTGAGGCTCGGCAAGCGCGCCTGCCAGTGTTGCGACTGGAAACCGGAGATTCGTTGAAATCTGCCGTGGGGCTGTATCGCCGTCTGGGGTTCACAATTTGTGGTCCGTTCGGCGATTATACTGAAAATAAAGTCTCAATATTTATGGAGAAGGCTCTGGGCTAACCGTTACAGATCAGTTCATCCTGTCCATGACGGTATTCATAACGGTCACAAGAGAACGCGGCCCTACGCCACAGATTTGGCTTTTTGGCAGGTGGTGCGCCGCCGCACGACAAGCCGAGAACCTGCACCGATGGGTCGCCGATTACCCAGCCAACCTTGCAACCGCTAAGCCGCGCAGTCAATGCCGCAGACCGGCGCGCAACTGTTTCAAAAGAAGGATTCCATTCGAAATTTCTACGTATTGTCTGAGCCACATTTGCCCCCACACGCACATCGAATTCACTACCACCTTCTTGCGCCCGAAACACCGGAAGATAAGTAAAGTCATTGCCATAAAAAACACAGGCAGGATTTACGATGATAATAAACAGTAAAATGAGCTGACGGATCATTCGTAAACGTAGGGTAAGTTAGGTTAATAAAGTCTTTAAATCGACAAATCCGTGTGGGCTGACACCCGTCAAATGTATTGACACCTATTGTTGCGTAAGACTGCGCCAGATATACGGCACACGAAAGGGTTACAAATGCCGTTCAAGCAAGTTCGAACAGAAAAACTTTCCCAAGCGGTCAGCCGTCAGATCGAGCAGTTGATCCTGCGCGGCATTCTAAGGCCCGGGGAACGTCTGCCTTCCGAGCGTGAATTATCCGAACGGCTGACGGTGTCACGGCCCTCGTTGCGCGAAGCTATTGCCAATCTGCAGGCAAAGGGTCTTTTGGTTACGAAAGCAAATGCCGGAATATTTGTGGCAGACGTTCTAGGCAGCGCATTTTCTGAGGTTTTGATTAAACTGTTTGCCGATCACGATGAAGCGGTGTTTGATTACCTGTCGTTCCGACGCGATATGGAAGGTCTGGCCGCCAGCCGGGCCGCTCGTCTTGCCTCTGATATGGATCTGCAAGTGATCCAAACGCTGTTTCAAAAAATGGAAATGGCGCATAGCAAACGCCATGCTGCAGATGAAGCCCGCCTTGATGCCGAATTTCACTTGTCCATCATCGAAGCCAGCCATAACGTGATTATGCTGCATATGATGCGGTCAATGTATCAACTGCTTCAGGAGGGCGTGTTTTACAATCGCCGTGTGATGTTCAAACAGCGCACCACCCGCGATGAACTGCTCGCCCAACACCGCGCCATCAACGATGCTTTGCAAAACAGGGACCCTGCCGGCGCGCAAGCAGCGGTTGAGGCGCATCTCAATTATGTACGCGGGTGTCTGGAAGATCAAAACCGCGCCAATGCCAATGCCGACTATGCACAGCGCCGGTTTGAGCATGAAAAAAGCCGACAATAATTAAAACTAAACTGCCCAGCATAGACTGGCAGTAAGCGCATAGACTGCACTTGCTTTGTAGATACTAAATCGAAAAATCAAAAAACCCGGATGTTTCACCGGGTTTTCATATCATTGAGCTCAGATGCTCAATGCAGCCTAGCATCGATCTCTTTGATGGCGTCGTCAATCAACTTGTTGCCAGACGCTGCTGTCATCTGTTTGGCCAAGACATCAGTTGCCACAGCCATGGCGACTGTGATCGCCTGACTTTTGATCTCTTTCACGGCTGAGGCTTCGGCCGAAGCGATCTGGTCTTGCGCAGCAAGCACACGGCGCTCAACCGACAATTTCAAATCTTCATTAGCCTGAGCAGCCGCTAGTTCCGCATCGACTTTCGCCTGTGCGATAATCCGGTCAGCCTGCTCCTGAACTTCGCGCTGCTTACGTTCATACGACGCCAGCAGTGTCTGCGCCTCTTCGCGCAATGAGCGTGCATCGTTCAATGTCGCAGTGATCTCATCAGCGCGTTTGTCCAAAAGACCCATCAGAATCGAGGGCACTTTGTACTTTAACAAAACCCCGATGAACAAAAGAAACGACAACAACACAATAAAGTTTGTATTGCGCAGCGAGACGAAAGGACCCTCCGCTGCCAGCGCGGGGCTGGCCATCACAAAGGCGGCGATCAACGTTAATCTATACATTGGCTTCACCCTTTCATCTGTTCTGTTACCGCGGCGGAGATTGCATCCGCATCCGCGCTCCCACCAATGGCCGCAACCACCGCTGTTGCGGTTTCTGTGGCCACGAGGCTGACACTGTCCAGCGCACCGGCCCGAATTTCGGCGATGGCCTTTTCAGACACTGCCGTTTTGGCGGCAATTTCAACATCTGCCTTGGCAATAGCGGCTTCCAGTTCGACCTGCATGTCGGCCTTGGCTTTTGCCACAATGGTTTGCGCTTCGGTTCGCGCCTCGGCCAGAGCTTTGTTGTAAGCCTCTTCCGCTGCGAGGGCCTGCGCTTTGAGGTCTTCTGCCGCGGCAATATCGCCGGTGATCCTGTCCTGACGTTCGGCCAGCACCTCGGCGATGCGCGGCAGCGCAATGCGATCAAGAATAAGATAAATGGCCACCAAAGTAACCACCAGCCAGAAGATCTGGTTTCCGAAGGTCGAGAAATCGAGCTGGGGCATCCCCGGCGCGGCATCTGCTGCTTGGCCTGCGGCGTCGTTTGTTTGAGTTGCCATTCCGTCCTCCTGAAGGAATTATCTATTACATTGGGCGGTGCATGATTGCCCCGCCCAACCGTAAGGATAAGGTTCCGTTAGGTTTAGACGGCAAACATCAGCAGCAGCGCCACGAGGAATGAGAAAATCCCCAGAGCTTCTGCGAATGCGATACCGATAAACATTGTGGCTGTCTGGCCTGCAGCTGCAGACGGGTTGCGCAATGCGCCGGACAGAAAGTTGCCGACCACATGGCCCACACCGACGGCGGCGCCGCCCATTCCGGTACATGCCAAGCCTGCGCCGATATATGCGCCCATTTGTACTATGTCGCCTTCCATGTCGAATCTCCTTACGATTGGTTTTTAGTGGATTATAACAGTTGATTTAGTGATGCGGATGCAGTGCATCTTTGAGATACACGCAGGTTAAGATGGCAAAGACGTAGGCCTGAATGAACGCCACCAAAACTTCAAGCGCATAGATTGCTGTGATGGCAACTATGGCGAAGGGCGAAATGGCCAAAACCGCAGCAAAGGCTGCAAACACCTTGATCACCGCGTGACCGGCCATCATGTTACCGGCCAGTCGAATAGAGTGGCTGAGCGGGCGCACAAAGTAAGAGATAACTTCGATCAATGCCAGAACGGGTCGCAGCACCAAAGGCGCCGAACTGATCCAGAACACACCTAAAAAGCCTAACCCGTGCTTAACAAATCCAAGGATTGTCACGGTTAGAAACACCGCCATGGCCAATACACCGGTCACAGCGATATGGGATGTTGTGGTAAATGCCATCGGCAGCAGGCCAAGAAAGTTCGAAAACACGATAAACATGAACAAAGTCATGATGTAGGGGAAATACTTGACGCCATCCTTGCCAGCGACATCCTCGATCATTCGGTAGATAAAGCCGTAAGCCAGCTCTCCCACGGACTGCATCCGGGACGGGATCATCGCGCGGCGCGACGTTCCAAGCACCAAGAGCGCAAACACCGCCAATACGGTAAGTGCCATCCACAATGTCACATTGGTCGGCGTGTACCACATCACCGTATCACCACCAAACAGCGGCTTTACGACAAACTGCTCCATCGGGTGAAATACCAGGCCGGTCTCTTCGCCTTGGGCTTCGCTTGCCATGTCTACGTCCCCTCGTCCTTGTCGGATTGACCCGACTGCGCCCGCTGGATGTCTTGCGCGCTGCGAAGCATTGTCTTCACTCCGCCAGCAAACCCCAGCAATACAAACAACACCAGAAAAATCGGGAGTGTCCCGAACAGACTGTCCAGCCCGTATCCGATGCAAAAGCCGATCAACAGACCAGCCACTAATTCTGTCACCATCCGCCAGCCCGCATGCGCTTGGGAATGGTGATCTTCGATCTGGCTTTGGGGCCGCTGTACCGCTTTCGCGCTTGCGATCTTGTCTTCCAGCTGCGCCATACGCTGCTTTTCGTCAGGATCGGTCACCGGTCAAAACCTCGATCAATTTCAGGCCTGTGTCTATGCCTGCAAAAAAGGTAAGTCAAGCTGGTGCCAGATACGAATATATTATTTGTAACCTACTGATAAATATCGAAAGTAATTTATATCGCTCCGATAAAGAAATCGACTTTTACCACCCGGTGAAAGCGAGACACCACTTTGGCATATTCAACCGATTGGTTGACGATCAGGCGGTTTTTGTCTTTATGCGCTTATGGCTGATCGGCTCGATATCATCTTTGCCGCGCTTGCGGACCCAACGCGCCGCAGAATCCTTGCGATGTTGCTTGAAGATGATATGGCCGTCACCGATGTCGCAGAACCCTTTGAGATGTCACTTGCGGCCGTGTCGAAACATCTGGGGTTGCTCAGCCGTGCGGGGCTTATCTCGCAGGAAAAACGCGGGCGGGTCAAATGGTGCAAGCTCGAGCCGGACGCGCTGCGCGATGCCAGCGTCTGGATGCAGGGTTTTGGCCAGTTTGAACCGGTTAATCTGGACGCCTTCGAGCGGTTTCTAGACACCGAATTACCCAGTCAAAAAGACCCATAATTCCAGACGTTAATTATCCTGACCCAGCTTTGGCGAGGGCCGGTGAAGCGACAAATCCGCATCCGACATCCGGATCGGGGAGCGCACTCCGGGAATGCCATCAAGCGCGATCTGCATGCCGCGGGCCTGCACTTGCGGATCGTCAAACACCTCACGCAGATCATTGATCGGGCCAGCCGGCACATTCTCGGCCTCGCAGGCTGCCAGCAGATCGGATTTGCTGCGCAGACGCGTGGCGGCCATGAGCCGCGCAATCATATCCTCACGGTTGGCCACACGGTTGGTATTTTTTAGAAACTCAGGGGCCGCGGCCATATCAGCCAGACCCAGCAGCGCACAAAGACGCTGGTATTGCCCATCATTGCCCGTGGCGATGATAATATGCCCGTCGCTGCAGTCAAACACCTGATAGGGCGTCAGGTTGGGATGATAATTTCCCGTGCGTGCCGGAGGCGTGCCGGTGGTCAGATAATTCATCGCCTGATTGGCGGTGACCGAAACCGCCACATCCAGCAGCGCCATATCGATATGCTGGCCCAAACCGGTGGTTTGGCGCTGATGCACCGCCGCCAGAATGGCTGTTGTGGCATACACACCGGTAAAAATATCAGTGATCGCGACACCTGCACGCTGTGGCGCGCCATCCGGCTCTCCGGTGATCGACATCAAGCCCGACATGCCTTGAATGATATAATCATACCCGGCGCGGTGTGCATAGGGACCGGTCTGGCCGAAGCCGGTGATCGAGCAATAGATCAGCCTTGGATTGAGGATTTTCAAACTATCGTAATCCAGACCGTATTTTGCCAGGCCGCCCAGTTTGAAATTCTCGATCACAATATCGGCATCTGCCAGCAAAGCCCGCAACTCTGTCTGGCCTTCAGACGTACGAAAATCAATGGTCACACTGGCCTTGCCACGGTTGCAGCCGTGAAAATAAGCCGCCGATGTCTCACCGTCATGCTCGATAAAGGGGGGGCCCCACTGGCGGGTGTCATCGCCTTGCGGCGATTCGACCTTGACCACCTCAGCCCCAAGATCGGCTAATGTCTGCCCAGCCCAAGGTCCGGCCAGAATGCGTGCCAATTCTATAACCTTTAAGCCTGACAGCGACGACACTATTTTGCCAACTGCGCGTCGATGATTTCCACCAGATCTTCATAGGACATATTGGCGTATTTTTCTCCATTGATTAGCAAAGTCGGGGTCGAAGAAATATCGTCGCGGGAGGTGTTTTCTTTGAACCAACCCACCAGAGCTGTGATTTTGTCACTGTCGGTCAGGCAGCTCTCCAATGTATCATCATCCAAACCGGCCAATCGGCCGATCTTACGCAGCTCGTTGGCCACCGCTACATCACTGCCGGCACGGGCCCATTCCTTCTGGCCTTTGAAAATAAGGTCTGCGATCCCAAAAAACCGCTCCTGTCCCCCACAGCGGGCAATCAGCGACGACCAGACACCCACTTTGTCAAAATATACCTCGCGAAATACAAATTTAATTTTGCCGGTGTCGATGTAGTCTTTTTTCAGCTTTTTATAGGGACCGGCATGAAACGATGCACAATGCGGGCAGGTAAACGATGCATATTCAATCACAGTCACGCTGGCATCCGCATTGCCCACCATCATGTCGGGAATCACACTCTCAGAGGCCGTTTTTGTTTCGGCCGCGGCACTAAGGCCCCCTTGAGTGATCAGCCAGCCACCAACAATAAACGGTGCCAGCAAGGCAATGACAAGTGAGAGCAAACGCGACATAAGGGATACCTTTCAGGTTTGGACAATTGTTTTTTCTTTGGATAGAACGTTTTTGCCCAAAGTTTCAAGCGCATGGCGCAAGCCATCATCCTGAACCGTACACGCGGCCTCACTGGCGGCACGTGCAATCACCGGATCATTTACCGGCTTGGGCGCAGAGGATTTGGCCGGCTCAAAACTGACCTGACCCTCACAAAACCCGGTGGGTGCGGTCTGCGTGATCCGTATTTTCGAGATCGCACTATAGCCGTAGACCGCGTTTATCTTTTCTCGCAGCTTTTCTTTCTGCATCTCCAACATGGGCGCCTGCGCCCCCGTGGTCAGCAAGCTCAGTGTCGCACCAAACCCCTGACGGCCATATTTGACCTCGACCGGTCGGGAGATTGCCGCAATATGTGCGCCGGCAATCTCGGCCCAATGGGTCAAAAGCCGGGTCTGCGCAAAGCCACGCGTCTCGCTCACCGATCTGATGCTTTTTTGCAGCAGTTTGCCGGTTCGGGCAAAACCTTTGGTACTGGTGCGGCGCTTGGACATGTGTTTTCTTTCAACCGATGTATGGTATTGTAACGTGCATAACGCCGGGTGCCAGTCAATTAACCAAATGGGAACGATCAAGATTGCGTGAGCCATCAAACTCCGAGACGCTGCTATCGTGGTATGACCGTCATGCTCGCGAAATGCCCTGGCGCGTCGGGCCGGCGCAACGGCGGGATGGCCAACAGCCAGACCCCTACAAAATTTGGCTGTCAGAGGTGATGTTGCAACAAACCACTGTCGCCGCCGTTAAGGCATATTTTCTGCGCTTCATCAGTCTCTGGCCCACTGTTACCGCGCTTGCGGCGGCCAAAGATGGCGACGTAATGGCTGCCTGGGCCGGTCTGGGTTACTACGCCCGCGCGCGCAACCTGTTGAAATGTGCCCGCGCGGTGGTCACCGATCACCACGGGGTCTTTCCCACCAGCCGAGAGGCTCTGCTGTCGCTGCCGGGTATTGGACCTTATACCGCATCAGCGATTGCCTCAATTGCCTTTGATCAGCCCGAAACTGTGGTTGACGGTAATGTAGAACGGGTGATGGCGCGTTTGTATGATATCCACACGCCCTTGCCCTCAGCCAAACCAGAGTTGACCCGACAGGCCACGGGTCTGACCCCAAACAAACGGCCGGGCGATTATGCACAGGCAGTGATGGATCTCGGGGCGACCTTATGCACCCCGCGGTCACCCGCCTGCGGTGTTTGCCCCTGGCACTCACCCTGCGTTGCCCGCAGAAATGGCACGCAAGCCCAGCTCCCCAAAAAAACACCCAAAAAACCAAAACCGATAAGATACGGCATTGCCTATATCGCAAGACGCGCCGATGGCGCCTATCTTCTGGAAAGACGGCCCGACAAGGGTCTGCTGGGTGGCATGCTGGGATGGCCCGGGTCAGATTGGAGATCAGACTGGAGCGATGCCCCGATAGAACGCGCCCCGTTCGTGGCAGAATGGACAACCATCGCCACCGAAGCTCGCCATACTTTCACCCATTTTCACCTGCGACTTTTAGTCAAAACAGCACTGGTACCGAACGGCTGCCAAACCGCCTGCGGCAGTTTTTTACCAGCCAAGGATTTCCGGCGCTCCGATCTGCCCACCGTGATGCGCAAAGCATTTGATTTAACGCAATCTCCCTAATGGAACTTGCCGTTGCCTGCGATGCCAGAGCTATGTAGTATTGGGGATGAATTTATTGTATTGAAGACAAAAATCCACCGGATGGTTTCATGAGCTCTGCGCACCAAATCGAAAAATTTACGGCGATGTTGCCCTATGCAACGTCGCTCGCCTTGTTTCCAATCGCTTGGTACAGCAGTCTGGCAGGCGGTTGGACGGTTGTGTTATTACCGCTGATCGGGTGGTTTTTATTTTCACTGGGCGACGCCATTCTCGGGCTTAACGTGCGAAACGCCGATACCAGCACGCCAGACCACCGGCTGGTGTGGTACCGGCGGCTGACCATCATTTGGGTGCCTTTACAAATGATCACCCTATTTGGAATTATCTGGATTGCCACCTCATCTGATCATCTTGGCACTCTCGAGAAAATCTGCCTGTTTTTTGGCCTTGGTGTTATTACTGGCACCATTGGCATCAATTACAGCCACGAACTGATGCATAAAAAGAGCAGAACAGAGCGGCGGCTTTCGGATATTCTGCTGGCGATGGTGCTGTATTCACATTTTAAATCTGAACATCTGCTGGTGCACCACAGCTACATCGGCACCCCGCGCGACGCAGTCACCGCGCGCTACAATGAAAGCTTTTTCCGATTTTTCATACGGGTAATCCCGCAATCTCTGCGCTCTAGTTTTGCGGCAGAAAAAGCCATGCTCTCCCGAAAAAATTTGCCGTGGACGGATCTGAGCAACCCGTTTTTCCGCTATTGGGCACTTCAGGTGGCAATGATTTTACTGGCGCTTGTGCTGGGGGGCTGGGCTGGGCTGGGGCTGTTTCTATGGCAGGCCTTTATCGCGGTCTGGCAATTGGAACTGATCAATTACATTGAGCATTATGGCCTGACCCGTAAACACTTGGGCAACGGCAAATATGAAACCGTTGGGGCCCATCACAGCTGGAATGCGGCGCATATGGCCTCAAACTGGCTATTGATCAATCTACAGCGCCACTCGGACCACCACATCAAACCGGAACGCCGCTTTCCACTGCTGCAAAATCACGATGAGACCAGCGCGCCACAGTTGCCATACGGCTATCATATCATGACAATCTTTGCGATGATCCCGTCGCTTTGGCGGCGCAGTATGAACCCAAGGGTACAGCAGTGGCGTAAAATGTATTATCCCGAAATCACCAATTGGACGCCCTATAACAAAGCGCTCAACCCGGTGCCACGTTAGCCCAGTACGGTCTCGGCGGCAGCGCCAAGACGCAAAAGATGCGGCTCGCCATTGGCCTTGCCGATCAACATCATCCCACAACTTGGCGTGCCAGTGGGCAGTGTCAGGGCCGACACCCCCATTAAATTGCCAATGCGCGTGTTGCGCAGCGTGAGCAAATTAGCCGTTTTATAATATTCGTCTTCCGTTTGCAGCCGCGCCAGCTTTGGCGGTAAATTGGCGGTGGTCGGTGCCAAAACCGCATCAAAGCCAGCCGTCGCCTCAGACCAAGCCCGCCGCGCGCACTCCAGCATTTGCCAAGCCGCTACATAATCTGCGGCACTATGCGCAGCCCCCGAACGGAACCGTAGCAGAATTTCGCTATACATCAGATCAGGGTTGGCTTCGATTGTGTCTTTCCACGTGCCATAGGCCTCTGACGAAAACAAGATAGCCGACTGCGCCATCGCGTCTGATAATATAGGCACATCAAGCGGTATGATCTCGGCCCCCGCTGCGCGCAATTTCCCAACAGAGGCATCAAATGCCCCGCGTATCACATCATCCAAATCGTCCAGAGCGATTGTCTCAAGCAAACCAAACCGCGCATTTGACAGATCGCTGGCCTGCAGATCGGCAGGTTTGCCCCCCTCAAGTGCCGCCAATAACAGCGCCGCATCTTCGACCGAGCGGGTCATCGGACCTGCGGTATCGAACCGCGCCGCTAACGGCACAACGCCGTCGTTTGACAGCCGGCCTGCCGTGGTCTTGAGACCCACCAGATCATTCCACGCCGAGGGCACGCGCACCGATCCGCCAGTGTCCGACCCGATGGCAGCCGCCGCCAGCCCAAAAGCCACCGAAGCGGCAGCGCCAGAGGACGATCCACCAGGGGCCGCCTCGGCATCGTTGACACAAGGCGGCGTCGCAGTGATCGGATTAACCCCCAAACCTGAAAACGCCAGCTCTGATAAATGGGTTTTGCCCAGACACACCAATCCCGCTGC
>DDEJ01000049.1:830-4827 GCA_002336405.1 Rhodobacteraceae bacterium UBA1957 | reverse complement strand
CAGGGCCGTGCCTGCCTCAGTGGCGCAGCCTGCCGTGTCAAACAAATCCTTCCAACTGATCGGCACCCCATCAAGCGGCGACAAACGCAGACCGGCACGCGCGCGCGCGGCAGCCGCAGCCGCCTCAGCGCGGGCGCGGTCTGCCGTCACGCGTGCATAAATCCGGTCTTTTAACGGATGCGCTTGGATCGCGGCCAAATATGTCTCTGTCAACGTCACCGGATCAATCGACCCGTCCTCAATGCCACGTCCCAATTCCGCCGCCGTCATCTCCAGCCAGTTTTTCATAATCCGCCTCCATTACATGAAAAAGACGGTAGCGTCAGCGCAACGCATGGACAATCCCGAATTCGTCTCCATATTCAGGGTATGGAACATGATTGCGATATCGCCATTGTTGGGGGCGGCTTGAACGGACCGACTTTGGCACTGGCTGCAGCACAGGCCGGATTACGGGTGATCGTGCTAGACGCCGCGCCGCATAATCCGCGCAAAAATACCAAGTTTGACGGCCGCGCCTATGCATTGGCACTGGCATCGAAACGGCTTATGGCAGCGGTCGGTGTCTGGGAGGGCATTGCCGAACATGCCGAGCCGATGTTACACATCCGCGTCAGTGACGGGCGCCTCGGCGCAGGGGCATCGCCTTTTTTTATCGATTTTGACCACGCCGAACTCGAAGAGGGGCCGATGGGCTATATGGTCGAAGACAGGCACCTGCGCCACGCACTGCAGGCCGCGATGCTGGCCACGCCATCCATAGAGTATCGCATCGCAACCCGGGTCATTGCGCAATCCACCAGCTCCAAAGGCATGACCCTGTCGTTGGCCAATGACCAGAAGATCACAGCACGCCTGCTGGTAGGCGCCGATGGGCGCCAAAGCGGCACCGCAGCCCGCGCCGGCATCACTTATACTGGCTGGCAATACGGTCAAACTGCGCTGGTCTGCGCGGTGCAACACGGCCGACCGCATGGCGGCGTGGCGCATCAGTTTTTTATGCCCACTGGCCCCTTGGCTGTTTTGCCACTCTCGGCAAAGCGCAGCGCGGTTGTCTGGAGCGAGCAAACCGACAGCGCCACGTTGATCAACGCGCTTGACGATGCGGCTTTTCTTGATGTTCTGCGGCCTAGATTTGGTGATTTCCTAGGGGATATTACGCTGGTGGGCGGGCGCTTCAGTTACCCGCTGGGAATGATGATTGCCAAAAGTTATATCGCGCCGAATGTGGCGCTGATCGGAGATGCGGCCCATGGCGTTCATCCGATTGCAGGTCAGGGTTTGAACGCGGGGCTGCGCGATGTGGCGGCCCTTATACAGGTTCTATCCGAAGCCAAACAACGTGGTGAAGATTTCGCATCGCAACCGGTTTTAGCCCGATATCAGCAATGGCGGCGCTTTGACGCCACAGCGTTAGCCGTAGCAACGGATGGTTTTAACCGTTTGTTTTCAAACGATAACCCTATTTTAAGGTTAGGGCGTAACCTGGGTATGGGTATGGTAAACGCACTCCCCGGTGTGCGCCGTGGTATTTTGCGTGAGGCGGCAGGGCTAACGGGGGAGCTGCCTGAGCTAATGCGTGGATAAGTCAAACTTACTCAAGAGCGCGGGCCTCATCAATTAACATGACCGGAATACCGTTGCGGATCGGAAAGGCTAGATTTGCTGATTTGCTAATCAATTCCTGCGCCGCGGCATCGTAACTGAGCCGTGCGTGGGTTTTTGGGCAAATCAGCGCCTCTAACATGCGGCGGTCAAACTGCGGCTCACTCACTGCAACAAACCCTGACTATCACCGCCACGCATGCTGTACTCGATCAGAGTGACCAAAGTCTCACGCCGCGTGGACAACGACGGCGCCTCAAGCAACGCCTGCTTATCTTCGGGGGCGAAATCCAGCATCATCGAGAGCGAATTAATCAACAATTCGTCATCCGCTTCTTTCATCGTCTCCCAATCTGTCGCCAAATCGAGGGATTCGAAATACCGTGTCAGCAGCGCCATAAATTTCTTTCTGTTAAACTGCACATCCTGCTCGGTTTGGCCCAAATCGAGATCAAAACCGTCCCAAGTTACGCCACAGCGCCGGTACGGCGTAAAGCCTTCAATCTCGTTTTGAACACGAAACCTCGATTTCCCAGTAAGCGTCACCATATACCGGCCATCTTCGGTTTCTGAAAATTGCGTCACCCTACCGGCACAACCGATCGCATGCAGCCTGTGGCCGGAGCGGCCTGGCACCTCATTTGGCTGGACCATTCCAATCAACCGTTGGGGCGTTTTGAGCGCATCATCCAGCATCGCGAGGTAGCGCGGCTCGAAGACATGCAACGGCAAACGCGAACGCGGCAGAAGAAGCACGTTCGATAATGGAAAAACAGGCAGTGAGTCGGGAAGGTCTATTGATGATTTCATAATTCTTCATTTAGTTCAAAAAGCGGTTCAGGCAATCCGCTTTAAGCAAATATTAACGAGCTTAGGCGACGCCGCCCATTTAACACGACGGCATCCTCGGGTTTCAAAGCATCAAAAATAGTGAAAAGCTGCGCCTTGGCAGCACCTTCATTCCAGTCGCGGTCACGCCGAAACAGCTCGAGCAATTCATCAACGGCCGCCTGAGCGTCGCCAGTTGCGTGTAGGGCCTGCGCCAGATCAAACCGGGCTTGCAAATCGTCTGGGGTCTCGGCCACAGCCGCCTGCAACTCGGCAACCGGACCGGCGTCAGCTGCCTGCCGCGCCAATGCCAGCTGGGCAAAAACCGCCTCAAGCTCAGGTGTTGCCGAAATTTCGCTTGGCGCCCCATTTAAGATGGCCTCGGCCTGATCCAAATCCTCAAGGGCGATATGAGACCGCACCAGACCGGCGTAAGACACCACATGATTGGCATCTTCCTCAAGAATTGCTGCAAATATCTGTGCTGCGTCTTCAAACTTGCCGTCAGACATCATTTCTTCGGCCGCTTGTACCGCATCCTCCAGCCCATTGTCGGCGGCCTGACCGCCACTGGCCTCGATCACCCGTGCGATGAAAGCATCAATTTCGGATTGCGGCACAGCACCTTGAAAGCCATCAAGCGGTTGGCCTTGCCAAAACGCATACACCGTTGGCAGCGATTTTATCTGTAACTGACTGGCAATGCCCTGATTTTCATCAACATTGACCTTGGCCATTTTCACCGCACCTTTGGCGGCAGTGACAGCAGCTTCCAATTGTGGCCCCAGTGTTTTACACGGCCCACACCACGGCGCCCAAAAATCAACAATCACAGCGACTGTTTGTGACGCTTCGATCACCTCTTTCATAAAGGTCGCTTCCGTCACGTCTTGGATAAGGTCGCTTGCTGCGTTGTCCGCAGGCGTCGTGCCAGTGCCCAGTTCAATCATTTTCCGGTGGTCCATATGTTGGGTGCTAAATTACGGTCTAGATGGATCATCCAGAGAGGTTTTTCAAGGGCTCAGATCAATTTGAAACACATTACCAACTGTAATAAAGCAGGTGACCGGTTACACAAACAGCGGCACTGTGGCTTGAATACACCTGCGCATCTCGCTTGGGCAGTGCAGCATCACAGATCAAAACTGGCCAAAACAGGCGCGTGGTCGCTCGGTTTTTCCCAGCCACGCGCCGGTCTTACAATCCGGCTTGAATGCGCTGTCGCACTTATATCAGACGTCGCCCACACATGGTCAAGCCGCCGGCCTTTGTCTGCACCATCCCAGTCCCGTGCACGATAGGACCACCAAGAATAAAGCTGGCCCTCGGGAATATCCTGCCGGGTGATATCAACCCAGTTGCCCGCCGCTTGTGTTTCGGCCAATTGTGCAACTTCAACGGGCGTATGACTGACCACTTTCAACAGTTTTTTATGGCTCCAGACATCATCTTCGCGCGGCGCAATGTTCAAATCCCCAACTAGAATAGATTTTTGCGGCGGCGCGGCCAGAAACCAATCACGCATGTCTGTCAGATAATCCAATTTCTGGCCAAACTTTTCGTT
>DDEJ01000049.1:0-489 GCA_002336405.1 Rhodobacteraceae bacterium UBA1957 | reverse complement strand
TTACGATCGGGCACATCGCCACCCGCAGGCACATAGAAATTATGCACGGTAACGCCATTTTCCAAACGCGCTGCCACATGGCGAGCATGGTCCAAACCAGCAAAATTCTGCGCGCCTGCGTCCTCGATTGGCAGTTTTGACAAGATTGCAACCCCGTTATAGCCCTTTTGCCCCCGCGCCACCAAATACGGATAGCCAAGCGCCGCAAACTGTTCGGTCGGGATCAACTCGACCGGGCTCTTACATTCCTGCAAACATAAGATGTCAGGGGCCTCTTGCTGTAGAAATTGCACAACCAGCGGTTCGCGCAGGCGGACTGAATTGATATTCCATGTCGCAAGGGTGAATGACATAGGGTGGGCTCCTTTTATTTGGGCCAAGTCCACCCTAGTTTTCGCACAAGCGCAAGGTCTGGCACATCTCAAGCAGTGGATTTTTTCAATACTGCACAACTTCGTATTCGATCTAGTCGTGATCTTTGAAATAAAA
>DDEJ01000063.1:2956-25553 GCA_002336405.1 Rhodobacteraceae bacterium UBA1957 | reverse complement strand
GGGCAGGCTGCCTGCGCTTTTTGTCAGCTGAGTGATCAAAGGGCCGGGTCCCTTGTTTTCAATGCCAGCGCCCAAGACCAGAATGCCGATCTCTGGATCGTCTTTGATTTGACTGAGAATTTCTGGAACAGGCTCGCCTTCGCGGATGACCAACTCGGGCTCCAATCCCTGTCGGTCACGCATCCATNNATATGATGTCGTGGCCGTTGAGTTGCGTAATCCTGCGCGGTGCTCAATATTCGTCAAAGCCGTCATTTTTTCATTTAAGTTGATAGCGGTCCCCGAAATCCGTTTTTCTTGTGTTCAAAAAATACGATTGGTCGAAACGTCCGGTAAATTATAAAGTCGAAAAATTTGGCCTCAGCCAGCCGATGAGGGCCGCTTTGAGGGGCCTCGTTGCGACTAGGTCAAAGCCTCAAGTCGTTCTTTGGATAAATCCCCGGGCACGATCGTCATCGGAATGGGCAGGCTGCCTGCGCTTTTTGTAAGCTGAGTGATCAATGGGCCAGGACCTTTGTTTTCAATGCCAGCGCCCAACACCAAGATGCCGATCTCCGGGTGATCTTTGATTTGACTGATAATTTCCGGCACTGTTTCGCCTTCGCGGATAACCAACTCGGGTTCTAATCCCTGTCGGTCACGCATCCATTTCGCAAATACCTCAAAATGAACCTCAATGCGCTCGCGGGCCTCTGCGCGCATGATGTCTCCGACCCCAATCCAATGATTGAACTCCTCGGGTGGAATAACCGCCAAAATTTCCACACCGCCACCGGTTTTTGCCGCGCGCATGGCTGCAAAGCGCATTGCGTTCAAACATTCTCGACTGTCATCCAAGACGACCAGAAACTTGCGCATACCGTGAACTCCCTTACCGTTATATGATGACCTAAACACTGCTGCTAGGCAATAACCGACTTTACCGCAAACTGCCTCGGCCTGCCCGTGACAGCATTTCATTCTCGGGCAGGTGGTCTAATGCTGGAGCAGGCGAAGTTGTGGCGTATTTACGCCCAATGAGCGTTTCTAGGCTGTTTACGGTGGTGCTGATCAAGTCGGTGGTCCAGTCGGCACCATGGGTGTCGCAACGTCTTTTGGCCAATGGCAGAAACACTGCAGCAATTTTGACATCATCTTTGGTCAGCGTCTGCGAAGACTTGGTGGTGATTGGCAAGTGGCAAGTGGTTGAGCAGCGTCATATCTTTTGGTGATAAGTGCGATAGGTTCAGCGCACCCGAGCGTCCGGTCAGCCTCGCGGCTTCGGTCAGAAACTGCGCCACATGATCGCGCAGCAGTCCCAGACCGAATTGCACCGTATACAAAATGCCGCGTTTGATACCTGCAGGCAGCTGTCCAAGAATGCGTGCGAACTCCTGCACCAGCGCGGTCAGGCGGGTCCCGTCCGTGGTTGGGGGTGTTAGGGCAATCCGTAGAGTGTTAAGCAGTGATTTTGGGTCATAAACCGCTTTCAGATCATTCTTGGACCGTTCGGCGAACCGCTGGGCGCAGGCGCTCACCAGATTGCAGCACAGTCAGTCGTTGGTCACGATATTGATTAATATTGGCCCCGCTCCCCCGCCGCTAAGTAAGCACCGGTGGCGCGAACTTTCCGAGCAATTTGAGCCAAACATCCGCGATATGCGTTGCGTGTTCGGGTTTGGCCGCAGCGATATAGTCGAGATCGCTCCACCAGTCTTGTGTGCCGCGGTTGTACGTGCCTGCGAGAAATAACCCGTCAAACCCCGTCGGAAAACGGCGTGGTCTTGGCAATTGCAGCCCGCAGGGAAACATAGCTTTGAAGCTCTGTGTCGCGTCTATCTGGCATGCTTAAATCTTTTTTGCGTTAATGCGAGCTTGATCCATAACGCAAAAGATTTGCGCGCGGCAGGTGTGGAAACCGGCATTACGACGGATCTAATGGTGTGCTCAGTCGCCCTGCGTGGCGGCCCAATCCCAATACATTTCGCGTACGTTGCGGGTGATTGGGCCAAGTTGAAAATGAGTGTCTTCAAATGCGGAAATTGCTGTGACCTTTTGCATGTTACCTGACATAAAAACCTCATCAGCGGAATGAAAATCGGCAAAGTTCAAGACGGTTTCATGCACCTTTACTCCGTCATTGCGCAGGTTGGTAATATGACGGGCACGGGTTATGCCGGCCAGAAACGTGCCGTTGGCGATTGGTGTAAACACCTCGCCATCCTTGACCATAAAGATATTTGCCGTCGCGGTTTCTGCGACATTGCCCATGCTGTCAGCAACCAGCGCGTTACCAAACCCTTTGCGACGCGCCTCGGCAAGCATGCGGGCGTTGTTGGGATACAGACACCCCGCCTTGGCGTTCAACACCGCGTTGTCCAGCGTTGGCCGGCAAAATTGCGTACGGGTTAAAGCGATGCTTGCAGTCGGCGGTGCCAGTGGAATCTGCTCGAGGCAAATCGCAAATCCCGTGGTGTCAGGCAGGGGCACAATCGCCGAAACATCCCCATCAATGCCCCAATACATCGGCCGGATATAGACAGCGGCGTCTGGCGCATAAGCGGCCAACCCATCGCGCACGATCGCCACCATGTCATCGGTGCTGATCGTTGGGGTCAGCATCATCGCCTCAGCTGAGCGGTTGACCCGTTCACAGTGGGCAGCCAGATCAGGGGTTAAGCCGTTGACGCTGCGCGCGCCGTCAAACACGCCACTGCCCAACCAAGTGCCGTGATCGGCGGCATGCATAATAGCAACATTTCCATCTTGCCAGCGGCCTTTAAAATAGGTGCGGATGTGCGTTCCTGTTGCCATTTTCTGATCCTCGTAATCCAGTAAGTCTGCAAATGCTATGCGTCACGTTTCGGCCGGAGCCTTGCAAATCATTGCGGGGTCTGCAACCCTTAGTATGGTATAATCGTGCAGTATTTATTCGCGGTCAGCACAAGGCAAGCGCTCGGATGATTTTCTGCTGCTTCTCGCCCAAGTGGCGGTGCGACCGTTTTATAAACCCACCTCAATTGGCCGTTGTCAGGGTCGAGCCGTCCATCGCCACGCATTTGGCTGAGCCCGCTGTCAGGCCCAACACGCAGATCGCCACTGGCTTTGACGATTGTGCGCGCTTTGACAGATGCGGGGCTGTTGATACGCGCGCCATCAAGCGCCGACCCCCTCAGTGTCCAATCCTTATGCCAAAAAGACCTTTTGGGGGCTTTGGTCAGCAGCGTGGGTCGTTCTTAACTCTGTAGCATACCAACGATGTCATAGGTTTTCGTCAAGATCGGCGCTGCAATTTCGCGCGCCCGACCGGCCCCGTCTTTTAAAACCTGATCAATCGCTGCCGGATCCTGCATAAGCTGGGCCATTTCGGTTGAAATTGGCGCAAGCTTTTCAACAGCGATGTCGACCAGCATCGGCTTGAATTCCGAGAACTGCTTGCCGCCAGCATGGCCGAGCACGGCCTCGACACTGCTGTCGGCCAAAGCGGCATATATATTCACCAGATTGCGCGCCTCTGGCCGGCCTTCCAGACCTGCCACCTCAGATGGCAGCCCGTCGGGATCAGTTTTGGCTTTGCGGATTTTTTTAGCAATCGTCTCGGCGTTATCGGTCATATTAATCCGGCTCATATCCGAGGGGTCGGATTTCGACATCTTCTTGCTGCCGTCACGCAGGCTCATCACCCGGGTCGCCACGCCTTCAATCACCGGTTCGGTGATGGGAAAGAAGTCGACGCCGTAGTCATGATTGAATTTTGCAGCAATGTCGCGGGTCAATTCCAGATGTTGTTTTTGATCCTCACCCACCGGCACATGGGTGGCGTGATATGCCAAAATATCCGCCGCCATCAGCGCCGGATAGCCAAACAACCCAAGTGAGGCGTTTTCGGCATTTTTGCCTGCCTTATCTTTGAACTGGGTCATCCGTTTCATCCAGCCCATGCGCGCGACACAATTAAACACCCACCCCAATTGCGCATGCTCGGGCACCCGGCTTTGATTAAACAGAATCGATTTTGCCGGGTCGAGACCCGCGGCGATATACCCTGCGGCCAACTCGTGGGTGTTGTGGCGCAGCGTCTGTGGATCTTGCCAGACAGTAATGGCGTGCAGATCAACCATGCAATACAATGTCTCAACCCCACTTTGCTGCATATCGACAAAGCGTTTGATCGCACCAAGGTAATTGCCCAAAGTCAACCCGCCCGAAGGTTGGATGCCGGAAAACACCCGGGGCGTGAAGCTGGTGATGTCAGAGGATTGCGTGAGGACCGCATCGCTCATGGTAAAATCTCCGTGTTTGAATTGCATGTCGGGCGAGGCTGGCTTACCCATAGGCGAACACTGCGTCAAGTAGAGCCTGAAGACCATGCAAGAAGATACAAATGTCAGCCCTATAAATCCACTCCCGCCTGTTGTGGCGGCGCTGTTTATCATGATGATCGGCATTGAGGTGGTGTTTGCGCTGGGTGCGCGGGGTATTATTGGCGATAGCAATGCTTTGGGCTGGCGTGTTGTGGCGGTGGAAACCTATGGCTTTAATGGCCAGATTTTGGATTGGATGCTGGTTAACGGGGTTTACCCAGTTGAACATCTTATCCGATTTGTGTCTTTTTTGTTTGTGCATGCAAGTTTCACCCATGCGATGTTTGCCGGCATTATGGTTTTGGCTTTGGGCAAAATGGTTGGAGAGGTCTTTTCACCGATTGCGACCTTGGCCATTTTTCTGCTGTCTGGTATTTTTGGGGCTGCAGCATATGGCTATGTTTTGAACGAACCGCACTGGCTTATTGGCGGCTTTCCGGGGGTTTATGGCCTGATCGGCGCGTTTACATTTCTGCAGTGGATACATTTGCGTGTTCTTGGCAAAAGTCAGCGGCGCGCATTTTCGTTGATCGGGGCCCTGATGGGCATCCAGCTGCTGTTTGGCGTACTGTTCGGAGGCTCGTATGATTGGCTGGCTGATGCGGCAGGTTTTGCCGCTGGGTTCTGTTTGTCGTTTTTTGTCTGCCCTGGCGGATGGCGTAAAATTCAGGACCTGTTGCGACGCAAGTAACCGATGACTTTTAAACCACCTTGGCGCTTTTCAGATATAAGGAGATGTAATGCGGTTTCTCTGGCTTTTTTTATGTTGGTTTGCTCTGCCGCTTGGCGCAGAAACCCGGGTGCCGGCCACCCTGTCCGAGGTGCAGTTGAGTTTTGCCCCTTTGGTGCGGCAAGCGGCCCCCGCTGTGGTCAATATTTATGCGCGCCGGGTTGTGGCACAGCGTCAAAATCCGTTTGGCGCCGACCCGTTTTTTCGAGAGTTTTTTCGAGATTTTGGTCAGCTTAGGCCCCGGGTTCAAAACTCGTTGGGGTCGGGTGTAATATTGTCGGTAGATGGGATCGTTGTGTCAAATTATCACGTGGTTGGGCAGGCCACGGATATACGGGTGGTTTTGCAAGATCGGCGTGAATTTGCAGCGCAGGTTCTCTTGGCAGATGAGGAAAGTGATCTGGCCATCCTTCAGTTGCAGGACGCAGGCGACATGCCCTTTTTACAGCTAAGGTCCAGTGATACCGTCGAAGTGGGTGAACTGGTGCTGGCGATCGGCAATCCGTTTGGGGTCGGGCAAACGGTGAGCAGCGGCATAGTTTCAGGTTTGGCGCGCTCGGGGGCGGTGACGGGCAATGCGCGCGGATATTTCGTTCAGACCGACGCACCAATTAATCCGGGTAATTCCGGGGGCGCGCTCATTGACACTCGCGGTCGATTGATCGGTGTGAATACGTCTATTCTAACCCGGTCGGGCGGGTCAAATGGGATTGGTTTTGCCATCCCTGCGTCGCTGGTGGCACAGTTTCTCAAACAGGCGAAACAGGGCAATCGCAGTTTTGCCCGTCCCTGGGCGGGGGGCACGGGTCAGTCAGCGGATGCGGACCTGTCTGAAACGCTGGGACTGGCGTCAATTGGCGGCGTCGTGATCACCGCGCTGCATCCGGCCAGCCCGCTGCGTGCGGCTGGGGTTCAGGTGGGTGACGTAATCACCGCTGTCGATGAACAATTGATCTTCACTCCGGCTGAGATGTTGTACCGCATGTCTGTGGCGGGCATCGGCGCGTTGGCCCGGTTAAGTGTGGTTCAGGACGGGATTGAGACCGCCCTTGATCTGCGCCTTATAAAGCCGCCAGAAACACCGGCGCGGGCAGAGCGCACCCTTGGACCAGAAGACGTGCTGAGCGGGATAAAAGTCTCGCAAATCAACCCGGCTGTGATTGCGGAATTGGGTCTGCCGCTCAGCAGTGAAGGGGTTGTTGTTGTTGATGCGGGCCGGGTTGGACCTCGTATCGGGATGCAGCGGCTAGATGTGATTTACTCAATCAACAGCCGCCCGGTCGTGCAGACCGATGATGTTGCGCGCTTGCTGCGAAAAGCTGGCCGACGTATCGAATTGGTGGCTCAACGTGGGGGGCAACAAATCCTGCTTCGGTTTAGGTTGTAGTCATGTCGGATCTGTTCGACAATGCTGTTCCGCCGTCCGGGCCACCAAGCGGTGCCGGACTTGCCCGGCGTCCTCTGGCGGATCGGCTTAGGCCCAAGACCATGTCGGATGTCGTGGGTCAGTCCCAGTTGCTTGGACCCGAGGCGCCCTTGTCGGTTATGCTGTCCTCAGGTCAGCTTTCGTCACTTATCTTCTGGGGTCCTCCTGGGGTGGGTAAAACCACGATGGCAAGACTTTTGGCGCGTGAAACCGACCTACATTTCGTACAGATCAGTGCCATTTTTACCGGTGTCGCAGAGCTAAAAAAAGTGTTCGAAGCTGCTAGAATCCGGCATCAGAATGGCCGTGGAACACTTTTATTTGTTGATGAAGTCCACCGTTTCAACAAGGCCCAGCAGGATGGGTTCTTGCCCCACATGGAGGATGGGACCATCCTTCTGGTTGGGGCAACAACCGAAAATCCTTCGTTTGAATTAAACGCGGCGGTTCTGTCGCGGGCGCAGGTGTTGGTGCTCGAGAGGCTGACTTTGGCTGACCTTGAGCTGTTGTGCCAGCGCGCTGAAAAAGAACTGGACACGGCATTGCCTCTGACCGGCGAGGCGCGCGAGGCGCTGTTGGAAATGGCCGATGGTGACGGCCGCGCCTTGCTTAACCTCGTCGAACAAGTAACCGCCTGGCAGGTGCCGGCAAAGCTGGATGTCAAAGCGCTGAGCAGCCGGTTGATGCGTCGCGCGGCGCAATACGACAAATCAGGCGATGCGCATTACAATTTAATCTCGGCGCTGCACAAATCGGTGCGAGGTTCTGATCCGGACGCTGCACTCTACTGGTTTGCCCGGATGTTGGAAGGCGGTGAGGATCCGCGTTATCTGGCGCGGCGCATCACCCGTATGGCGGTTGAAGATATTGGTCTGGCAGATCCGCAGGCGCAGTCAATTTGCCTGCAAAGCTGGCAGACCTTTGAGCGGCTGGGCAGCCCCGAGGGTGAATTGGCTTTGGCACAGGCGGTGACCTATTTGGCGCTGGCACCGAAATCCAACGCTACTTATGTGGCGTACAAGGCGGCGCGGGTTGCGGCAAAACAGACTGGGTCCGAACCGCCGCCGAAACATATCCTGAACGCGCCGACCTCTTTGATGAAAGACCAGGGCTATGGTGACGGTTATGCTTATGATCATGATGTCGAAGGTGGGTTTTCGGGGCAAAACTATTTCCCCGATACGATGAAACGACCGATATTATACCAACCGGTCGAGCGCGGCTTTGAACGCGAGTTAAAAAAGCGGCTGGATTATTTTGTTAAACAGCGCGGTCGAAAACCCTAACGCGGGCGGTTTATTTCTTGCAATGGCTCCAGGTCTCACACGGGTGGCTTACTGGTTCCGAACCGGCCTCACACTGGACTGTTTCGTGCGGGCCTGTGCACGCACTGGATTGGTATATTGGGCGGCGCATTGGTTTTGTGGGGCGTCGTGTTTCGAGGAGGATGCCTTGACATCCTGCCTGCTGAGGATACAGACGCGGCATGATGTTTATTTACGCAGCCTGCGGCGGTGCCATCGGTGCAGCCCTGCGATATGCTGTTTCGATCACTCTGCTGTTTCCCTATGGGACGCTGGCGGTGAATATAATCGGCTCGTTCTTAATGGGGGCCGCTTTTGTGGTGCTGACAGCGAAAGGCGCAGATCGAATGATGGTGTTTGCAATGACTGGGATTCTAGGGGGGTTCACGACGTTTTCGGCGTTCTCTCTGGATACGTTCAAATTGATAGAAGACGGGCGTATGATTTTTGCCGGCGGGTATATTTTGGCCTCTGTGATGCTGTCTTTGGCGGCTGTTTTTGGCGGTATTGTGCTGGCGCGCGGGGTTTGGGGATGAGCCGGGTACAGATGATCATGGTCGAAGAGGGTGATGACGATCAGCGTTTGGACCGTTGGCTGCGGCGATTGTTTCCGCATATTTCGCAGGGACGAATTGAAAAATTATGCCGCAAGGGCGAACTGCGGGTCGAGGGTGGGCGGGTCAAGCCTGCAACGCGACTTCAAATGGGTCAGAGCGTGCGCGTTCCACCACTGCCTGAGGCGGGGCAAATCTCTGCGCAGGCCAAGACAGATATGTCGCCGGCAGACGCTAAACTGATCCAGTCGTGCGTTATTTACCGCGATGACCACATTATTGCGCTGAACAAACCGTCCGGCCTGCCCAGTCAGGGCGGTAGTAAGCAAACCCGTCACGTTGATGGTTTGGCTGAGGCGTTGAAATTCGGCTATGAAGAAAAGCCACGGCTGGTTCACCGGCTTGATAAAGACACTTCGGGTGTTTTGATCATGGCCCGGACCCGGGCCATCGCCGGTGCGCTGACTGAAGCATTCCGTCATCGTGCAACACGTAAAATATATTGGGCAGCGGTTGCGGGCGTACCCAGCCCGCAGATGGCCACGATTAAATATGGTCTGATGAAAGCGGGCGGCCACGGGCCGGGGGGCGAGGCGGAAAAAATGGTCTGCGTGCACCCACGTGACGTCGACAGCACAGAAGGTGCAAAACGGGCGACCACGGATTACGCCGTGCTGAGCGCATTGGCCAAGCGCGCGTCTTGGGTGGCGCTGGCACCGATCACTGGGCGGACCCATCAATTGCGCGCCCATATGGCTGAGATTGGTCATCCAATTATCGGAGACGGCAAATACGGCGGTTCCGGCCAAGAGAATGCTGGCGATGGCTGGGGTGCGCAGCTTGGAGGCGATATCAGTCGAAAATTACATTTGCATGCCCGATCCCTGCGTCTGGAGCACCCGGTTAGTAAAGCCGCGCTAGTACTGACGGCGCCCTTGCCCGAGCATATGCGGCAAACCTGGGGGACCGTGCAATGGGCGGTGTCTGACGTGCCGGATGACCCCTTTGAGGATGACCTGTGAACGGAACGCTGAGATTGATTCTGTTTGATGTCGATGGCACGCTGGTAGATAGCCAAGATGATATTGTGCGCTCGATGACGCTCAGTTTTGAGGCGCTGGGCCTGACGTCCCCCAAGCGGTCTGAAATTGTTGATATTATTGGCCTGTCGCTGGAGACGGCTGTGATTCGGCTCATGCCGGGGCTGGCTGAGCCGCTTTATGAAAATTTGGTCATTGGATACAAGGCTGCCTACAAAGGTTTGCGGGCGCACAATGGCACCACGCTGTCCTCACCGCTTTATCCAAACGCGCGCGTTGTGCTGCAATCACTATGGGCGAAGTCAGATTATCTTTTGGGCGTGGCAACGGGGAAATCACGAAGAGGCTTGGATATTTTACTAGAGGAACACGGGCTAAGCGATTATTTCTTCACGGTCCAATGCGCAGATTTGCATCCGTCAAAACCGCATCCGGCAATGCTGCAGGCGGCACTGGCAGAAACTGGGGTAGAGGCGAAGAATGCAGTGATGATTGGGGATACTCAGTTTGACATGGAGATGGCGGGTGCCGCAGGTCTGCATGCGATTGGCGTTACTTGGGGCTATCATGACGTGCAACGGCTCGGACGTGCCGATCACATTGCCAATGACTTTGCCCAGATCCCTCTGATATTAAAAACTCTCTGGCAAGATGCGGCATGAGCGGCTGGACGAAAAAACGGTTTTGGCAGGATGCGACAGTGGTGCAAACTGCGAGTGGCTTTACGGTGCATTTGGATGGAAAGGCTCTAAAAACGCCGGCGAAAGCCGATTTCATCGTGCCAAAGCGTTTGCTTGCCGCTGCTGTTGCGACGGAGTGGCAGGCGCAGGGTGACATTGTTAAGCCCGACGAAATGCCTGTGACCCGGACCGTAAACTCGGCGTTGGATAAGGTGGGGCCGGCGCATAGTCAGGTGGCGGATCTGGTTGCGGATTATGCTGAATTTGATTTGATATGTTACCGCGCGGACACGCCACAAGCATTAATAGACCTGCAGGCAGAGGCTTGGGATCCTTTGGTGACCTGGTCGGCGCAGGCCTTGCTGGCCCCTCTTAATGTTTCCTATGGTTTGATGCCGGTGGTGCAACCTGCGGAAAGTCTGGTCTGGCTTCGGCGCCATGTGCATGCGGTGTCGGCGTTTCAACTGGCGGCGCTGCACGATTTGGTGGCATTGTCTGGATCGTTGGTTATTGGTCTTGCTGCTGCCCAAAATCACCTAAAAATTGAAAAGCTGTGGGCTTTGTCGCGCGTTGACGAATCTTGGCAAGCGGAACAGTGGGGCGATGATGAGACTGCGATTGTCGAGGCCAGTATCAAGCAAGACGCCTTTTACTGTGCTCATAAATTTTTTGATCTCTGCTAATGAATTTGCCCATTTGTTTGTTTTTGAGAAAATATGTACTTTATGAGCGGTTTAGATGAATTTATATCGCTTAAACTTGACGAATGGATTTGAATCCGCACTAATACCTTTACAAAAGGACAGGATGTCCTAAAGACGCTAATCATCTGGGAATTAACCCGGGATAAATGCACTGTATCTGTGCTAAACATCAGGAAGAGGTAAATATGAAATATTCGGTAATTTTGGGCACTATGACTGCAGCGGGCCTAGCGGCTGGTGCAGCAATGGCCGGAACATTGGATGACGTACAAGCACGTGGCAAGCTGAACTGTGGAGTAAGCACCGGTTTAACTGGTTTTGCGGAGCCAGATGCCAGCGGCGTATGGCAGGGTTTTGATATCGGCGTGTGTCGTGCTGTTGCTGCAGCAGTACTTGGCGATCCAATGGCAGTTGAATTTGTACCGCTTACCACTAAAGTGCGCTTTACAGCATTGAATTCAGGCGAGATCGACATGTTGGCCCGAAATACAACATGGACTTTCCAGAGAGATGTCGAACTCAAGTTGGAATTTGTTGGTGTCAACTACTATGACGGTCAAGGCTTTTTGGTCCCTAAAGCACTGGGAGTATCCTCGGCGACAGAACTGGACGGGGCGTCAATTTGCATCCAAACTGGAACTACAACTGAATTGAATTTGGCCGATTTCTTTCGTGTCAATAATATCAGCTACGAGCCGATACCGGTTGAGACAGGAAATGAAGCGAAACAGCAATACTTCGCAGGCGCATGTGACGTCTACACGACTGATGCATCTGCATTAGCCTCCGCAAGAGCCGCCGCCGCTGATCCTAATACGCACGTTGTTTTGCCTGAAATTATCTCTAAAGAGCCACTCGGTCCTTTAGTGCGTCATGGCGACAATGAATGGGGTGATGTCGTTCGCTGGACATTGAATGCTCTGATATCTGCAGAAGAGCTTGGCGTGACATCGGGTAACATGGCTGAAATGGTCAAAGGAACCAACAACCCGGAAATCAATCGTCTATTGGGTACTGAAGGTACCTTGGGTGAGTGGCTGGGTCTGTCGGCTGATTGGGCACAACACGCGATTGCAGCCGGTGGAAACTACGGTGAATTGTTTGAGAATAACATCGGTGTAAATACTCCACTTGGCATTTCTCGTGGGTTAAATGCGCAGTGGACAGACGGTGGTTTGATTTATTCGCCACCTTTCCGTTAAGCCTTAAATTAGGTCAGGGCGCAGCCTTTGTCGCGCCCTGACCTTGTCTCTTGTTTACAAAACGATTTTTAGCGGCCCGCGCTGCAAATTGGTCGCAAATTATTATAAGGACGATTGGTATGGTTCTGCCCACTGACCCTTCAGCGGCAAAATTTACATTTTCAATGTTGATAAATGACAAGCGCTACCGTGGCTATACCTTCCAGTTCACTGCCCTAATCATCCTAATTTTTGCGATGGCTTACCTCGGCTGGAATCTTACTCAAAATCTGACGGCAAAGGGACTAAATATTTCCTATCAGTTTCTCAAGGTTCCAGCAGGTTATGATATCAATCAAAGACTGATAGAATACACTAGTCAATCGACCCACCTGCGTGCGTCAATGGTGGGTGTGCTGAATACGTTACTTGTTGCGTTTCTTGGGTGCATAATGGCAACGGTGATTGGAGTGTTTGCTGGAATTCTTCGATTGTCCAACAACTGGATAGTCGCAAAGCTGATGGCAATTTATGTCGAGGTATTTCGGAATGTACCAGTTTTGATTTGGATATTAATTGTCAGTGGTATTTTTATCGTTGCTTTACCACAGCCGCGCAGCTTTCGGGGAGAAAATCCAGAAGCGACGATGCTTTGGGATGCTTTCGCCTTTACTGGGCGGGGCATCTACGCGCCGAAACCTATTTTTAATGAAGGTTCATCTTTTGTAATTGTTACTTTCCTTTTATCACTCGCGGCAATATTCGCGTACCGACGATATGCACGAAATAAGTTGTATGCAGAGGGAGTTCCGTTACCCACACGTTGGCCCAGTATTACACTTTTTTTCATACCCGCGATTATAGTTTTTTTTGCTGCAGGGTCACCAATAGGGATGGAATATCCTGAATTGAAGGGGTTTAACTTCAAAGGTGGGATCTGGGCCAGAGGATCACTTATTGCTCTTTGCTTTGCTTTGTCTATCTACACCGGAGCCTTTATTGCAGAGAATGTTCGGGCAGGTATTCAAGCGATAAGCAAAGGCCAGACTGAGGCAGCTGCGGCCCTTGGGATGCGCCCCAGTTTTGTGATGAATTTGGTGATTTTGCCTCAGGCCCTGAGGGTGATTATTCCACCGCTTATTTCACAGTACCTTAACCTGACTAAAAATAGCTCACTTGCGATTGCGGTGGGCTATATGGATATTACTGGTACCTTGGGTGGGATCACATTGAACCAAACAGGACGTGCGATCGAGATTGTACTTTTATTGATGCTTTTTTATCTGATCATCAGCTTGAGTATTTCTGCGGTGATGAATGTTTATAATAATAGCATCAAATTGAAAGAGCGTTAGAATGACCCATAAGACCGCTTCTTTTGTACGAAATGAATTGATACCAGAGTCGCCCCCGCCAGTGTCGGAAACTGGGGCGGTTAAATGGATGCGTGAAAATCTATTTTCCTCACCTTTGAACATAATCATGACCATAGCTTCACTCTGGGCCGTATACACCCTGTTTAACAGCGTGGCTCCTTGGTTTTTGAATGGGGTTTGGTCTGGCAATTCAGTACGTGATTGTTATGAGATATTAGATGGCGCTACTGGAGCCTGTTTCGCCGTGTTAAAAGAACGCTGGCCACAACTAATATACGGCTTTAAATATCCTCCCTCAGAATTTTGGCGTCCAAATTTTGCGGCAGTCTTGTTATGTGTTGCCATCGCACCTGTGCTGTTCAGTACTGTATCGAAAAAGTTATTTTTATTTACTGTGGTGTACCCATTTTTGGCATTTTGGTTGATTTGGGGGGGCACAATTTTAGGCCCCATCGTTGCTTTTGCAGGTTGCGCAGTGGCCGTACTAGCCTCCCGCAGGTTAGAGTCGTACGGATTTGCGCTTGCAGCGCTTTGTGGGTTCGTTTGTGCACTAGTTTGCTGGATTTTTGGCGGTTATCTGGTTGACATTGGAAAAGACTTTCTTGTGTTACCATCAGTCCCTTCGCGAGACATGGGCGGCTTCATGCTTAACCTTATACTGGGAACCGTATGCGTTTCGCTATCTATTCCACTTGGTATAATGTTGGCGTTGGGTCGACAGTCGGACATGCCAATTATTAAATGGATTTGCGTCTGTTTTATCGAGTTCATTCGCGGGGTACCGCTTATAACCTTGCTGTTTGTAGCGAACGTTGTGTTGGCTTATTTCTTTCCTCCAGATACTAATATAGATCTTATCCTGCGTGTGATTATTATGATCACTTTATTTTCGGCGGCTTACATTGCCGAAGTTATTCGTGGAGGGCTTGCAGCGCTTCCTTCTGGTCAATTTGAGGCCGCGAACAGCCTCGGTTTGAATTATGCGCAAGCGATGCGGTTGATCATTCTGCCGCAGGCGCTGAAAGTTTCTATTCCCGGGATTGTAAATGTCGCGGTTGGCTTATTCAAAGACACCACATTGGTATCAATCATTTCAATGTTTGATTTGGTGGGTATGATCCGAGGTCCTATTCTTTCCTCCACTGCATGGAATGGCGTTTATTGGGAACTTTTTGCCTTCGCAGCACTGCTATTTTTCGTCGTGTGTTACGGGATCTCACAATATTCTCAATGGTTGGAGCGCCAACTTGAAACCGATCATCGATAATAAAAGGCTGGAAAAATGACCGAACAGGTACACCTCGAAATTTCCGACGAAATTGCCATCCAGATTCAAAACATGAACAAATGGTTCGGGTCGTTTCACGTGCTGCGTGATATTGATTTAACCGTCAACCGCGGTGAAAGAATCGTGGTTTGTGGGCCTTCGGGATCGGGAAAATCCACCTTGATCCGCTGCATTAATGCGTTGGAAGAGCATCAGAAAGGCCAGATCATTGTCGACGGAATCGAATTGACCTCGGATTTGAAAAATATTGATAAGATACGTTCTGAGGTCGGGATGTGTTTCCAGCATTTCAACCTGTTTCCGCATTTGAGTATCCTAGAAAACTGCACGCTTGCACCGATCTGGGTGCGCAATACGCCCAAGAAAGAAGCCGAAGAAGTTGCGATGCATTTTCTTGAAAAGGTAAAGATACCCGAACAGGCCGATAAGTATCCGGGTCAACTGTCTGGGGGGCAGCAACAACGCGTGGCCATTGCCCGCTCATTGTGCATGAAGCCGCGGATTATGTTGTTTGACGAGCCGACTTCGGCACTTGATCCCGAAATGATCAAAGAGGTGCTCGATACGATGATTGAGCTGGCCGAAGAAGGCATGACGATGATCTGTGTGACCCATGAGATGGGGTTTGCCCGTCAGGTCGCCAACCGTGTAATTTTTATGGATCAGGGCCAGATTGTTGAACAGAATGCTCCAGAGCCGTTTTTTAATGATCCGCAAAATCCGCGGACACAATTGTTTCTGAGCCAAATTCTGGGCCATTAAACAACCGAATCCGCTGTGCTAGTGCCGGGTCAAGCGCTTAAATCAGCGGGTGTCACAAAGGCGTTTGGCCGGCCCGTGCCCCATTTTATTTGCAGCCATTCGGTTTGTTTGAAACCGGCAATCAAGGTGGCTCCGCTGGGGTAATCCTCAAAGCGCAGGTGGTTCGGAGGGCTGGCCAGCAGCGCCTGTGCAAAAGCGCAGATCCCCGGGTTATGGCCCAGCATCAAGACCGTCTGGCCCGTGGCCGTTCGCAGCACGTCCAGCATCGCATTGTGACTGGCGAGGTATAGTTTACCCGAAGTGCGCGGCTGTGTGCCCAGTTTCAGCAGATCGCAGGTTTCCAGCGTGCGGGCGGCGGTCGAACTGATGATCTCGTCTGGCAGGTATTGGTTGTGCCGCAACCACGCCCCAAGGGCAGTGGATGCCCGGCGCCCTCGCTTGTTCAAGGGGCGGTCGATGTCCGGCACGCCTAGGTGCCAATCTGATTTGGCATGTCGCATCAGGATCAGTCGTAAGCTCATTTCAAAAAGGCCCTCATATGAAAGGCTGATTGCGCAGCGCTGCGTTCGGCGCGCTGGCTGATAGGGCAGGCGTGACGGGCGGTACAGCCTGTAGTCAGACAGTTGGTACTGTCGTTTGTGCTGATATGGGTCTGGCACATGTCCGCATCATAACCGATCGCATCAAATGCGGATACCGGACAGGCCTGCAGGCAGGGTTTTGTAAGGCAGCTGTCACAGGGCGGGGCATCAAAGATGGTTTGTCCAAGCTGCTCTGTGACCGCCAGAGCGCCGCGCAGCGACAACAGCAGCCCATTCCGCTGGTGAACCAGCATGTGCAATGGTGAGCGGTGGCAGGACCCGCTGCGCAAAGCCCAGTTATAGAACGGCGGGTATGGTGGACCATTAAACGGGTAAACCGCCTTTGCCTTCAGCGTCTCGGCCCAGCCGCTGATAATGCGCACCGACCAGCGATCCAAAGGGTCTGGACCCCCATCCAAATACTCAAGCTGATTGATAAAATGTGGCCAAAATGTCTGGACGTCTGGCCCTAAGAGCACAAGGCTCTTGTATTTGGACGGCAGGTTGTCCTCTGGTAAAACTTCACAAATGCCCACAATGTTGAGGTTGAGCGTCTGTGCGTCGCGGGCGAAATCGTCGTAAGTCATACGGATTGATCGCGACTCTTGGGGCCGCTTTTTAGCTCTATGCATCCTGTCACGGGCCGTGTCAGATCTGCGGACAAGGTGGTCTTGCCTTGAAATCCTTGTTTTTCTATCGATGGTTCATCCCGCATAGGTCCGACGATAGGCAGATTTTTCACAGGCACAAGTGGAGCCTTAGCGTGAGCGGCGTCAATCGGCGCGGATCAGCGAGCCTGCACCATGTTCGGTGAACAGTTCCAGCAGGCAGGCGTTTGGGGCTCTGCCATCCAAAATGACCACGGCCCGTACCCCACCGTCAATCGCCGCAAGGGCTGTTTCGGTCTTGGGGATCATGCCGCCCGCAATCACACCATCGCGGGTTAAGGTGCGGATCTTATCGGCGGTTAATTCGGTCAGCACTTCGCCGTCGGCATTTTTGACGCCACTGACATCCGTCAAAAGCAACAGGCGGTCAGCGGTCAATGCGGCGGCAATCGAGCCGGCCACCGTGTCGCCATTAATATTGAAGGTCTCTCCTTGGCGACCCGAGCCCAACGGGGCAATTACCGGGATCATATCGCTTTCAAACAGGGTTTTGAGTACGGTGGTGTCGACTTCGGCGGGTGTGCCAACAAGGCCGAGTGCCGCATCGGTCTGGTCGCAAATCAGCAAATTGGCATCTTTTCCCGACAGCCCAACCGCCCGACCTCCTTGAGCATTGATCGCTTGGACAATCCGTTTATTGACCCGTCCCGACAGGACCATCTCGACCACTTCCATCGTCTCGGCGTCAGTGACCCGCTTGCCATTTACAAATTCTGACGTGATTTGCAACTTGTCGAGCATCGCGTTGATCATCGGCCCGCCACCGTGCACAATGACCGGATTGATCCCGACCTGCCGCATCAGTACGACATCACGCGCGAAGGTCTCCATGGCGGCGTCACTGCCCATTGCGTGGCCACCCAGCTTGATGACAACAATCGCCCCGTCATAGCGCTGCAGATAGGGCAGAGCCTCAGAGAGTGTCCTTGCAGTGGCAATCCAGTCGCGGTTCATGCTTTGTGTCTTCACGTTTGATCCCTCTGGGGGCGTTATCAAAGATTTTGCTCACGCCTGCAAGGTTTTGCTGTATTCGCGATCAGATCAATGTCGCAATGATCGCGCGCAAGGTCGCGATACCGGTGCCCTTTTCAGATGATGTCAGGACAATCTCTGGAAAGGCCGCGGGATGTTTTGATAGGGCTTGGCGCACCTGTGCCAGAGTTTTTTCACGGTCGATATCTTTTATTTTATCAGTTTTGGTCATTACGCATTGAAACGGAACTGCAGCGCTGTCTAGCAGGCTGAGGATTTCTTCATCAACAGGTTTGACGCCGTGTCGCATGTCGATCAGAACAAAGGCCCGGCGCAGAGATTGTCGCCCTGAAAGATATTGTTTCAGCAGTCGTTGCCATTTTTCCACTACATTAATGGGCGCATTGGCATATCCATAGCCGGGTAGATCTACCAGATAATGGCTTTCGCCGGCGGTGAAAAAATTGATCTCTTGGGTCCGGCCGGGGGTGTTTGACGCCCGCGCCAGCGCCTTGCGTCCGGTGACGGCGTTGATCAGGCTGGACTTGCCAACGTTTGAGCGGCCTGCAAAGCATATCTCAAGCCTGTCCGCAGGCGGCAGGCCCGACATTGCGACAACTCCCTTGAGAAAATCTGTGCCGCCCGCAAACAGCATCCTGCCCTGTTCTGTGGTGTGGGCGTCGGGGACTTCGGTCTCTGGAAAAGAAAGCTGTTTCATATCAGTTCAGCGCTGTCATCAACCGCAACATGACCGCTTTCAACCACAGCCGCATAGACGTTAAATTCCTGATGCCCCCAGGTCTTTAAAACACCCAGAGTATCCGCATCGCGCAGGCCTGTTCTCGGGTTGGCTGTGGTTGCCATACAGCGCACAACCCGCTCTTTAACCTCAAGCACTGCCGTGCCAAGGCGAATATGTTTACCAATCCAGTCAAATTCTTCCCAAGGGGCCAAGCCATCAAGCCAGATATTGCCACGCCAGCGGTGGATCGACAGATCGCGACCCAGTTTTTGCGATACGGCGCGATGCGAGGCCATATTGCATAGGCTAATTGATGGATAGTCGCTGTCGGTCATGCCACGCTGTTGCGCACGGACAAGGCGGGTCGATTGCGCGCGATTGGCGGGCATCAGCGGGGTGACCCAGTCGACAAATGCCGCGCTATCGTGGTCCGGCTGGAATGTGAAGTCAGGGCGATCGGGATGATGCAGTGTCAGCGTCTCACGGGCCTCATCCAACTCACAGGTGATCGCCATCAACGCAGGCGCTTTCGACGACCGGCTGAAATTTTGACATGGCGCCCAAGTGCTGCCGTCGACATCTGACGCGTCATGGACAACTGCCCATTGACGATCCCAAGGCAGGGTTTGCGCCACGCTGAGGGCCGCAGCTCTGACCGCTTCACGGCCGTGTGATTTAATCGGATGTCGCCAGATTTCGGTAATCTTTGCCATCATTTTTTATCCGGTGTAATCTTTTTCTTGAAGCCAGAAAACATATTGCCGAACACATCCGGCTTATATCCCTGCGAGCGCATGATCAGGTATTGCTGGGTAAAGGTAATGGTGTTGTTGGCGATCCAATAGACCACCAGACCGCTTGCAAACGTACCCAGCATGAACATGAACACCCAAGGCATCCAGGCAAAGATCATCGCTTGTGTTGGATCTGTTGGTGCGGGGTTGAGTTTTTGCTGCACCCACATGGATATTCCCAGCAGGATCGGCAGAATACCCAGTGAAATAATCGAGAGCATGCCTAGGTCTGGCACGGCGTAGGGCAGCAACCCAAACAGGTTGAGAATGGAAGAGGGATCTGGCGCGGATAAATCTGTAATCCAGCCAATCCAGGGCGCGTGGCGCAATTCTAAAGTCACAAAAATAACTTTATACAGCGAGAAAAAGATCGGGATTTGCAACAAGATCGGCAAACACCCCGAGGCAGGGTTGACCTTTTCTTTCTTGTAGAGTGCCATCATTTCCTGTTGGAGCTTTTGGCGGTCATCGCCAGTGCGCTCTTTGATCTTTTCCATTTCGGGCTGAAGTTCTTTCATCTTCGCCATTGAGACATAGGATTTATATGCTAGCGGAAACAGAACCGCTTTGATTAGCAAGGTCAGAACAATAATCGACCAACCCATATTATCGATCAACCCATTGAGCCAGAACAGCACTGCAAATATTGGTTTGGTAAGGAAAAAGAACCAACCCCAGTCAATGCTGTTCAGAAACCCAGAGACGCCCTGCGCTTCATAATCGCGGATGGTGTCCCATTCTTTTGCACCAACAAATAATTGTGTTTTCACGGTGACTGTCTGGCCCGGGGCAACTGTCTCGGTGGGTAGCACAGCCTCGGTTTGATACAAGTTTCGTCGCTCGTCATATTTAGAGACAGATTTAAACGGCGAGCCGGCCGTGGGAACCAGCGTGGTCATCCAGAAATGATCGGTAAAGCCAATCCAACCACTTTCGGCAACTTGGGTCACTTCGGCGCGGGCCACTTCGTTGTCAAGATATGGAAAATCGACCATGTCGCTATAGTCAATTTCTGCAAGTTCGCCGTCCGCCATCGCGACAACGCCCTCATGCAGAATAAAGAAGTTCATTAAACCTTTCGGTTCGCCATGCCGGGCCAAGGTGCCATAGGGCTGAATTACCGCAGCGCCAGCGCCGTTATTTTTGGCTGATTGTGTGATGCTGAACAGATAGTTGTCGTCAATTTCGATCTGCCGGCGGAACGTTACGCCGTTGTTGTTGTCCCAGACCAATCCAATTGGGGAGCTTGGCGTCAGAGTGCGACCGAATTCCAGCGTCCACAGGGTGTTTGGACCGGGCACTTGTTCCAAGGTCATGCCGCCACCGGGGCGCCAGCCATAAAGCGCATAATATCCGGTTTCCCCGTCATAGGGGGACAGCAGCGTCACAATGTCTGCGCCCTCATCCAGCGTTTCGCGGTAATCTTTAAAGGCCAACTGATCAATACGACCGCCCTGCAGCGAGATTGCGCCTTCAATCCGGTCAGTTCTGATTTCGACCCGTGGAGCATCGGCACCTTCAATCACCGCTTGTGGTGCGGTGCTGCTGATGCTTTCGGTGGCACTTGGCACCGCTGCGTCGGTCGAGACCGCTTCGGCGTTGGGGGCTGTAACGGACGGGGCAGGGGGGGGGAACAGCGCAAACCAACCGATGAGCACGACAAGACTAAGAGCTGTTGCAAGAATGAGGTTTTTGTTTTGGTCGTCCATTTAGTGCTGCCACCTACGATGAATGTCTCAAGCCTGCGTTCAACAGAGTGTGGCGCAAAAGGTCAAGGAGATTATACATAGGGAGGGCCTTTGCTCGCCTTATACGTGTAATATTATTGGGAAACTGTGATCTTTGGTGGAGCAGACCACGGATTGATGACTAGGCGGACGCGAAACCCGGTTTGAACGTCGGGGCGACTTTTTTTCCTAAGAGGGGATATCGCGCACCAGTGCCTTAAAGTCGAACAGCTCGGGGTCCAGCAAATGCGATGGGCGCGCCGTGGTCAATGCCCGAAAGATCACTTGCCGGCGGCCGGGCGAATTGCGTTCCCATTCATCCAGCAATTGTTTCACCTGCTGGCGTTGCAACCCGTCTTGCGAGCCGCATAAGTCGCAGGGAATGATTGGATATTGCATGGCCGTGGCAAATTTTTCGCAATCGGCCTCCGCCACATGGGCCAAAGGCCGGTAAACGAATAAATCGCCCTGTTCATTCACCAGCTTCGGCGGCATTGTTGCCAGTCTGCCACCGTGGAACAGGTTCATAAAAAAAGTCTCAAGAATATCGTCGCGGTGATGGCCCAGCACCACGGCCGAGCAGCTTTCTTCACGGGCAATGCGGTACAGGTTGCCACGGCGCAACCTTGAGCACAGCGCGCACATGGTGCGCCCTGCGGGTATCTTGTCCATTACAATGGAATAGGTGTCTTGGTATTCGATACGGTGTGCCACCCCGTGCGTCTTTAGAAATTCTGGCAATACCGTGGCGGGAAACCCAGGCTGGCCCTGATCGAGGTTGCAGGCCAGCAGATCGACAGGCAACAAGCCGCGCCATTTCAATTCATGCAGAACGGCCAGCAGAGTATAACTGTCTTTGCCGCCTGACAGACAGACCAGCCAGCGCGCACCAGGTTCGATCATCCCGTACTGCGTGAGCGCCTCGCAGGTTTGCTGCACCAACCGCTTGCGCAGCTTTTTGAATTCGGTCGATCTTGGCGCCCCGTTAAACAGCGGGTGAATGTCGTTTTTGTGATCTAACATGGTGCGGCTTATGCCAAACAAGGGTGTGCGAGGAAAGTCATTTCAGCGGCGCCTTTGAGCAAACAATAGCGTATGTTTGTCATCTATTATGGCCAGTTTTGGATTGTTCTGCCCGCTTGACGGGTGGAACCGGATCATAGCCGGCACTTCCAAAGGGCTGGCACCGGGCGATACGCCGCAGCGTCAGCCACCCGCCCTTGAGCCCGCCATGGGTTTGCAGCGCTTCCAGAGCATACGCAGAGCAGGTGGGTTGATAGCGGCAATTATGCCCGACCCACGGCGAAAAGATCAAACGATAGGCGCGCACGGGTGCCGCAAGAATTTGTGCCAATACCGTCATGTGTGGTCTGGTGATGGCGGGCGGGGTGTGTGCAGACGCGCTAAAGCGGTCTGAAAATCCTGTGCAAGCTGGGTATAGGGTCGGCTGGCGGTGAGATTCGGGCGCCCGATCAGCACATAATCATATCCTGCCTTGCCATGGAGTGGCAAAAGTAGGCGCGCAACCGCGCGCAAACGTCTTTTGGCGCGATTTCGCGCCACTGCGTTGCCAACCTTTTTGGAACAGGTGAAGCCAACCCGGATGTCGCCCCGTTCATCGTTGCGGTTTCGGGCTTGAACGGTCATCGATTTAGTGGATTGTCGAGCAGCCTGAGCAGCGGCAAGAAAATCGCTGCGTTTCTTGAGCGTCTGACACAAAAAAGC
>DDEJ01000063.1:0-2546 GCA_002336405.1 Rhodobacteraceae bacterium UBA1957 | reverse complement strand
TACGCTCTATGCGCTGAGTTCTTTCCGGCCACGTGCGCGACGGGCGTTCAAGATTTTGCGACCGGCTTTGGTGGCCATGCGCGCACGAAAGCCGTGACGCCGTTTGCGTACGAGGTTCGAGGGTTGAAAGGTGCGTTTCATCGCTCCGTCTCCAATTTTTGAGCGGTGGCGAATAGATTCGCCCGTGCTCGGTCTATAACAAGCTCGTGCTATACGGCGGGTAATAAGATATGTCAAACGGCGATCCAGACGCGGATGACAGGCGGGCGTCAAACCGTGACGCGTGGTTTACAATCAACCAAAACCATCGGACAAATACAGAAAATCACGTCGCTGGGTTGACAAGGAGCAAGGACTGTATGGCACTTATTTTCAGCTTGAAGATGAGATTTTTTGTGTAATCATACAATCGCTGGCTTTTACGCCTTGCCGGTTTTGTATGCGCATGCAGCGGCAAAGGCTTTGGTAAAGACCATCACCCAGTCAGAATCATAGGTTTCACGGCTAGAACGCCAATTATCCCCAAAAGCGCCCCAACCGGAATGGGTAAGCGTGACAACACTCCTGTCACCATTTTCCCGAAATGCGACGTCTATGCGGCTTGCGTTTTTCTGTGGTGGAGACGTGCCACGCAATGGCTAATTTTCTGACCCGCGTAAATTCAAGCATTGTGCGCCAATCTGCTTGGCTGCCATCAAAGAGCGTTTCGGTTATCTTGTCCCCGACCTTGGGCGTAAATAATATTTTCCTTGGCCGATGCCCTTGTTCGGCGGCAAGTGAGAAAGAGTGGGTGGGCCACCAAGTCGCAAACTTTTTTAAAAAGACAGTGAATGCGGCAGTCTGTGTACACTGCAGTGGTATGAATTCTACAATTGCTTGTGACATTTTTACACCGTCTTCATTTTAAGGGATGTGGTCCATGAAAGTTTCGGATCGCCTCAAACTCTGGTGGGACGGGTGCTAAGATCACCAACGGCTTTGGACTGGCACGGTGGCCATCCTTCTCTGATCACCCAATCGGTGCGTACAAATTAAGCCAACTAACCCAGAGCAAAGCGGAAAGACCTGCAACTGAGGCCTGTTTTTACCACTGAGAGTTTGATAAGCCTAAACAAAGGCAATTTTTAGGCAGACGCAACCACAGTCTGCGCAACAGGTTTTGGTATGTTGAGATCGCTCTCGGGACGGTTTTTTTTGCTGACGATGATCTTTGTCATGTTGGCCGAAGTGTTGCTCTTTGTTCCCTCTGTGGCGCGGTTTCGAGAGAGCTATCTGCTGGCGCGACTGGAGCGTGCGCAGATTGCATCGTTGGTGCTGCTGGCGGATGATATGATCTCGCCTGAACTGGAACAGGAATTGCTGACCAACGCCGGGGTGTTCAACGTCGTGTTGCGCCGTGATGCCGTGCGACAACTTATGTTGTCGTCTGAAATTCCTGGCATAATCAGCGCCACCTATGACTTGCAGAATCCAAGTTTTTTGGAATTGATCCGCGATGCGACTTTGCGTTTTCTGGACACCGAAGACCGGGTTATACGCGTCATTGGCGCGCCTTTGCGTGATGCCGGACTGCTGATTGAAATCACAACTGACACGGGTTCTCTTCGCGATGCTATGATCGCCTATGGTGTGCGGGTGCTGGTGCTATCGATGATCATATCGGGCTTTACAGCGATCCTGCTGCTCGCATCGGTGCGGGTTATCTTGGTGAAACCAATCTTGCAAGTTGTCACCTATATGAAGGGCTATGCCCGGGCACCTGAGGATGCGCGAAATATGATCCGCCCCTCGGCCCGTGTGACCGAATTGCGCGAGGCAGAAGAGGCGCTTGCAAGTTTGCAATCCCAACTGACCAGCGCACTGCGGCAAAAAGAACGTCTATCCCAACTTGGTGAGGCGGTGGCGAAAGTGAGCCATGATTTACGTAATATTCTGACCACTGCACAGCTTTTTACCGACCGGATCGAAACCAGCCAGGATCCGATCGTGCAGCGGATGGCACCAAAGTTGGTCCAATCCATCGCCCGCGCGGTGTCTTTGACCGAAAGCACATTGGCTTTTGGCAAAGCAGAAGAACCGTCGCCAAATCTGCGGCAGATGGCACTGGCAGAGGTGGTGCGGGATGTGGTCGAGAGTGAGCGGCTTGCTGCCGTTGGACAATCGGTTGATTTTGTGACGCAGGTGCCGGACCAATTCGTAATTCGTGCCGATGCCGAGCAAGTGTTTCGCATCTTGTCAAATTTGCTACGCAACGCGCGTCAGGCGATTGTTGCCAGTGGTCGGCCCGGGGTGATCACCATCGCGGTGCATGAGGTACATTCAGCTTGGTGCATTGAGGTGTCTGACACCGGCCCTGGGATGCCGCAGATCGCACAAGAACATTTATTTCGACCCTTTCAAGGCAGTGGCAGAAAGGGCGGGGTCGGCCTTGGGTTGGCGATTGCGGCCGAGTTGCTCAAAGGACACGGTGGTACATTAACGCTGCAACACACGGGCGCAGAGGGCTCGAGTTTTCTTATAAGCCTGCCGAAAGGCGCTTTGTAAAA
>DDEJ01000082.1:39494-40420 GCA_002336405.1 Rhodobacteraceae bacterium UBA1957 | reverse complement strand
GAGTCCAAAAAAGATGATAATCTATTGAAAATTGTTGATAATACAGAAAGTGGTGAAATTGAAATTGTATTTTTTGGCCTTGCACACAACAAAATAGTGGGTGGCGTTAAGGTGATTTATAAACACGCTGAAATGATTGCAGGTCTTGGGGTTCACAGCTCGGTCTACAGCCCTGATAAACTGGGTTTCAACTGTTCGTGGTTTGATCATAATGCGACAATCCGCACCGACCACGAGTTGAATAAAACCCGAAATTTTATTGTTTTGCCAGAAATCTGGGCTGGAAGATACGGGCTGCAACTTCTTCAAGCCGGTTTTAGATATGCAATTTATGTGCAGAATGGATACTATCTCAACTCAGCGTTGAATTGGGGCCATAATGCCGCGCAAGTGAAAGAGGTCTATGAGAACGCCAACCTGATTTTATCAATTTCAAAAGATACGACTGCGATGATTTCTACGGTCTATCCCACGGTTGATAAAAAGAAGATTATCAGAGTGCATCCTCACGTGGATGATGGATTTGTCCCTGGTGAAAAGGAAAAAATTATATCCTATATGCCGCGCAAACTGCCTGTGCACAGCCAGCGGCTGATGTTTTATCTCTTGGAATATTTGCCGGCAGATTGGTCGGTCGTACCGATTGAAAACATGGTCCCGTTTAAGGCAGCAGACATCCTGTCACGCTCCAGTATATTCTTGTCCTTTTGTGATATCGAGGGTTTTGGATTGCCGCCCCTTGAAGCGGCGATCTCCGGGGCTGTGGTTGTCGGTTATACGGGACAGGGTGCGCGCGAATATTTCAAAAAGCCAAATTTGATTGCGGTGCAAAATGGTGATTTTAGGAATTTCACGCTGAAAATTGCAGATGCAATTAAAGCGGTTGATGCCGGCCTTTTAGATACGGAGGGATTTCAAGAGGGTCG
>DDEJ01000082.1:34943-39118 GCA_002336405.1 Rhodobacteraceae bacterium UBA1957 | reverse complement strand
GGGTCGAGATGGCCTTCTAAAAGATCTATAAATCTTAAAGGCTTGGATATGCTGAAACAGAGCGCTGCCTTTTATTGTGCCCTAGCAATAGCGGTTTGGGCTATAGGCGGATAGGCTAATATTTGGTCGGCGGTCTGTGATCAGATCTGCCACCAGCCGCCCGGTTTTTGGCCCAGCTGTTAGGCCGACATGCTGATGGCCAAAGGCGGTATATATGCCGGTGTTCCTGATTTCGCCAATCAGCGGCAGGCTGTCCGGGGTTGAGGGGCGAAATCCAAGCCACTCTTCGCTGCTGTCATAGCGAAGATCGGGAAAGACTTGTCGGGTTTTGTGGCGCAACAACGCTATTGGTGCGCGTGACGGGCCGGCTTTAATGCCGCCCAATTCGACCAAACCGGCACAGCGCAGGCCAGTTTCCATTGGATTGACGGCAAATTTCCCATCGGCAATCATCATTGGGTTGCGGGGGACGTGAGAGGGATTTTTATATATGATGTGATAGCCACGCTCGGCCTCAAGTGGCACCTTCAATCCAAGTTTTTTCATCAGTGATTTTGACCAGATACCTGCTGCCAAAATTGCGTGGTCACAGTCAAACCGGCCGCGGTTGGTTTCGACGGCCTGAATTTTCCCACTGGTTAGGTCAAAATCCTGCACCTCGGCGGTGAGAAACTGCCCGCCCGCCCGTTGAAAAATTTCCGCAAGTTCGGCGACATAGCGTCCCGGGTTGAGAATGTGACCGTGACCTTTCAACACCGCAAGAAGATTGATCTGTGGTCCCAGTATAGGCTCTTCTTCGCGTACCGCGTGGCCCTCAATAATTTCAGGTGTTTGGCCAGCCTCACGCCGCAGGTTCCACCCATAGCCGTCCGCGTCAAACGCAGCGCGGTTTTTATAGGCAAAACTAAAACTGCTCTCGGCGATCCATTTTTGCGCGGCGGTGTCTTTGACCAAGGCATAGTGCTGATCGAGAGCGTCGGTGACCAAAGGTTTTAGATTTTCAACAATGCGGCGGGTATCGGTATCATTGGCATTACCGATAAACTGCCGCAACCATGGCAGCATCCGTGGCAGGTAACTCCACTGCATGAAAAGTGGTGATTTTGGGTTGGGAATATATTTTGCGGCTGTGCGCAAAAGGCCTGGCGTCGTAACCGGAATAAAGGCCCACTGTGCCAAAAGCCCGGCATTGCCGTAAGAGGCTCCCATCCCTGGCGTGGCTTTATCGATCAGCAAAACCTCATGTCCGGCTCGTTGTAACCATATAGCCGACGAAACCCCGGAGATTCCGGCGCCTATTACAATGGTTTTTGGGGCAGGGAGCATATCTGGCCTCTACACTGCGGGGTGATGAGCGCCAGATAATCACAAAGCAGTGCGCTATCACAACTGGTTTCTAGGCTGGCAGTTTAAAAACACAAAAAGCCCTGCCTGAAGGGCCGGGCTTGTTTGCACAGTCTTCACCCTTAGCGGGCGATAGATCTTAGCCTTGACGCGCTTTGAAGCGTGGCTGGGTTTTGTTAATCACATAGACCCGGCCTTTGCGGCGCACGACACGACAGTCGCGGTGACGCTGCTTAAGCGAGCGGAGCGAGTTTCTGACCTTCATGGTCCTCTCCTCATTTCACGGCGCGACATGCGCCATTGGTTAAATTGCACCCTCACAGGTGTTGATGGTGGGCGGTACTGGGTTCGAACCAGTGACCCCTACGATGTCAACGTAGTGCTCTACCGCTGAGCTAACCGCCCTTGGCATCGTCGTTAGCCACCCCTCAAGACGGGGCGCGTTCCTCAGCGCCGGTGGACGGTGTATATGAGGAGTCGATCAGGGGATCAAGACCTTTTGGCATTCTAGACTTTAACGCTATATATACCGTGATTAAAGGAGTTCATATGCGCCAGCCCGCCTATCATCTTGCAATGCCCGTGCGCACTGGCTCGAGTGTGGTGTTTGCATCGCCGCACAGTGGGCGTGATTATAGAGACAGCTTCCTTGAGCAGTCGGTCTTAGACGGCGACTTGATTCGCAGCTCCGAAGATGCGTTTGTCGACCAGCTGTTTGCTTGCGCCCCCGAATATGGCTGTGCGTTTCTACATGCCAGCGCGCCAAGGGCCTTTGTTGATTTGAACCGGAACCATACTGAATTGGATGCTGCAGTGATTGCGGGTGTGACCAAATCGGTCTGCACGCCACGGGTTTTATCCGGCCTTGGGGTTATCCCGCGCGTGGTGTCGAACAGCCGCGCAATTTACCGTGGTAAATTGACATTGGCCGAGGCCACAACGCGGCTTGACCAATATTGGCGGCCCTATCACACCCGTTTACAGTCGCTGTTGTCAGCGGCACAGGTAAGCTTTGGGCAGGCGATCTTGATCGATTGCCATTCGATGCCCCGCGAGGCGTTGGATGGTACGTTTCGCACAGGCCAGAAACGGCCGGAAATTATTATTGGTGATCGTTTCGGGGCGTCAGCCTCGCGCTACATCGTGGATTGCATTCAGGATATTTTGACAGAAGCGGGTTTCACCGTCTCGCGCAATATGCCGTTTGCTGGGGCCTACATCACCCAGCATTATGGACGTCCCTCGCAACGCCAGCACGCGGTGCAATTTGAAATCGATCGATCGCTGTATATGGATGAGGCAACGCTTCGACCCCATGCCGGGTTTGCACAGCTGTGTGATCAGTTGGATCCAGTGGTGGCCAAACTGGCCGACCTTGGCCGTGCCAGAGATCGGCTTGCGGCCGAATAGATCAGCGCAACGCCCGGCCTTTCAGGATTGCTTCTGCCCCGAAACGGGCGCGTATCTGGTCAGTGGCGCGTTCGGCCTGACCCCGCTGGGCGGCTTTGGGATCAAGCAGGTCCTCGGATCGCTCGGCATTTTCTTCAGAACATAAATGTGCCAAACCAGTGCCGATCAATCGAAACGGGCCTTTGTGTTCGACCTGATCGAACAGTGACCGGGCGGTACGATAGATTTTATCGGCCAGTTGGGTGGCATCGCGCAGCGCCTTGCGCCGGGTGATCAGACTGTGATCTTTGCGTTTGAGTTTCAATACGATCACCATCCCGGCCAGATGTTTGGCCTTGGCGCGGTCTGCCACTTTTTCGGCCATGCGCCACAGATGCCCGTCCAGAATGTCAGGGTCGGTGGTATCTTCAAAAAATGTGGTTTCATTACTGATTGACTTAATCGGGGTATGGGCTGAAATCTGGCGTTTGTCCTGCCCACGCGCCAAATGCCATAGCCGCTCTCCAATTGATCCAAACCGCGCGGTTAGGTCGGCTTTTTCCCAGCGTAGCAAGTCAGTAAAACTAAGAATACCGGCCTTTTCAAGGCTGGCCCGTGTTGCCTGCCCCACCCCCCAAATCATCCCTACGGGTTTGTCTTGTAAAAAACTGGCTGTGTCGGCCTTGCCTATCACGGAAAATCCGCGGGGTTTGTTGAGGTCCGAGGCCACTTTTGCTAGAAATTTATTGTGGCTCAAGCCGATTGAGCCTGTGAGACCCAACTCATCCTGCATGCGTTTGACCAACCCCGCCAGCATCACAGCGGGTGGCACCCCATGCAGTTTTTCTGTGCCAGTCAGATCCAGAAACGCCTCGTCCAGTGACAGCGGCTCAATGGCGGGCGTCAGCTCTTCCATCATCGCCCGAATGGCGCGGCTGGCCTCGACATAAGCGGACATGCGTGGCTTGATAATCACCGCTTCTGGGCAAAGTTTCAGCGCCTTGAACATCGGCATGGCCGAGCGCACGCCGCGGATGCGCGCCACATAGCAGGCGGTCGAGACGACGCCGCGCCGCCCACCGCCGATGATCACCGGCTTGTCAGCAAGCGCAGGGTTATCGCGCTTTTCGACGCTGGCGTAAAAGGCGTCGCAATCCATATGGGCAATTGATAGGGTGGCCAGCTCGTCGTGGCGCGCAACCCGTGGGCTGCGACAAACAGGGCAGCGCCTGCCCGTGTCAAACAGGGTCAGGCAATCGCGGCATAGGCAGGGCATCTGGAACCATCAACGCAAGGAAAGGCCAACGTGGTCAGAGTAGCTGATTTAGAGGGCCGTGAACATCGGTGATTTATAATTCGGCCCAAGTGGCCGAAGGCGTGCCAGCCGAAAAACCTGCATTTGGGGGACATTGGCTGGATCACACTGGTCCCACCAATTGGTC
>DDEJ01000082.1:27316-34547 GCA_002336405.1 Rhodobacteraceae bacterium UBA1957 | reverse complement strand
CTCTAGGCCAAAGCGCCGGTGGCGCAATTGCATAGGATCGCCCCGCGATCTGATGGGGGTATTAGGGCAGGCTGGCCAAGATGGCGCGTGTGGTCTGCTGGGGATCGGCGGCTTGCCAGATCGGGCGCCCGATCACGATATGATCTGCGCCGTCTGTGATGGCTTTGGCAGGGGTTGCAATGCGCTTTTGGTCGCCAGCATCGCTGCCGGTGGGGCGCACGCCGGGGGTGACGATCAGGCGACCCTTTGCCTCGGGCAGCGCGCGAATGCGCCCCGCCTCTTGTGGCGATGCAATAACTCCGTCGGCTCCGGCGGCCAAGGCCAGACCCGCGCGCTCTGTGACCAAATCTTGCATCTCGCCGGGTTTGATCAGATTGGCGTCCAAATCATTGCGGTCAAGCGAGGTTAAAATTGTGACCGCCAGAATTTTTAGGTCTTTGCCTGATGCGCCCTCTTTGGCGGCACGCACCACGTTTGGGTCGCCGTGGACGGTCAGAAAATCAAGGTCAAACTGTGCCAGACCGCGCACGGCATTTTCCACTGTGGCTCCGATATCGAACAGTTTCATATCCAGAAAGATGCGTTTGCCGTGTTCTTGTTTCAATTCATTGGCCAAACCCAACCCGCCGCCTGTCAGCATGCCGAGGCCAATCTTATAAAAGGACACCGCATCGCCCAATTTCTCAGCCAAAGCCAAACCTGCCAGAGCGTTCGGCACGTCAAGCGCCACAATCAAACGATCGTCAGACATGATATTTTCCTTTTATGAGCCTGTATGGATCTGTTCCGGTTGCGTCCTTGTCGCGCTATGGCTGGCTGTGGTCAAGCCGGTGCTTGAGGTTGCAGCGTACGTTTTTGTTGCGGGCTTACAGCTTACAAACACCGCGCCTGATGATGAACCCGGTTTGTATGCTTGCCCTGCGCATTAGGTCTGTGCACGATATAATTGCAGATCATTTTCATTCCAGGCGAGTTTGTTTTCTGGTCTGGTTGTTCATTGCAAACCCATTCATTTAATTAGGATTACGAGAAATGAAACCCACTCAAAACTATTTCCTTGGCGTCGTTTTGGCGCTGTTGCCAACCCTTGTCAGCGCATTGCCCGTTGGCGAACGTGATTTCATGTCCGCGTCGCAGCTGGCGCAAAACGGCTTTGAACCCTTTGCGGTCAGCAGCACCGCGCGCGCCAGTTTTGGGATGAAAAAAGAGGCAGATATGTATCTGTGCTGGTTGGCGGATACCGAAGAAAATGCTGCGATCCGGCGTCGGGTGATTGGCTCTGCGCTGTATGACAATAGCCTGTCTCGTCGCGTACCAAACATCGCGGTGGCTTGTATTTTGACACAATAAGTTGCATTTAATACCAACATCTTGGCGCGATAAGCTTGGCTGTATTTGATTGTGAAACGGGGTCTCGCAGCCTTGGGTCTTTTTGGTCCACCGCTAGTTAATTTCACACCAAGGGTTGAAGCGCGGGCCGTCAATAACAATCTTTGTCTCAAGACTTGAAAGAGATGTGCCGCTGAGTGGGCATTTCAGATATAAGTGCTTGAGAAAAAGGAGATAGCCGATGGACCTCAGTAAGTTCACGGACCGTGCCCGTGGTTTTTTACAGGCGGCAAACGTCATTGCGACGCGGGAAGACCATCAAATGGTGGTGCCCGAGCATATTCTCAAAGCCCTGTTAGATGATGACAAAGGCTTTGCCAGTAATCTGATCACCCGCGCAGGGGGCACGCCTGCACGGCTCAAAGCCGTGGTCGATCAAGCGGTGACAAAATTGCCCAAAGTCACGGGTGATGCGCAAGTGTACCTTGATACAAAAGCGGTCAAAGTGGTGGCCGAGGCTGAGGCGCAGGCACACAAGGCTGGCGACAGTTTTATCCCGGTGGAACGTATTCTCGTGGCGCTTGCGTTGGTGCCCTCAGCCGCCAAAGAGGCCCTGAGCGCCGAGGCGATCACGCCCGCGACGCTGGATGCGGCTATTGGCGAGATCCGCAAAGGCCGCACCGCGGATAGTGCCAGTGCGGAAGACGGCTATGAGGCGCTGAGCAAATATACGTATGATCTGACCGAAGCCGCCCGCGAGGGTAAAATTGATCCAATTATTGGCCGTGACGAAGAGATTCGCCGCGCTATGCAGGTGTTGAGCCGGCGGACCAAAAACAATCCGGTGCTGATCGGTGAACCGGGGGTCGGTAAAACTGCGATCGCCGAGGGCTTGGCGCTGCGGATTGTCAGAGGTGACGTGCCCGAAAGCTTGTCTGATAAGCGGCTTTTGGCGTTGGATATGGGGTCATTGATCGCCGGGGCTAAATTCCGCGGTGAGTTTGAAGAACGGTTGAAATCGGTGCTGACAGAAGTCACCGATGCGGCGGGTGAGATCATCGTGTTTGTCGATGAAATGCACACGCTTGTTGGGGCTGGAAAATCCGAGGGGGCCATGGATGCCTCAAACTTGTTGAAACCGGCACTGGCGCGGGGTGAATTGCATTGCGTCGGCGCAACCACGTTGGACGAATATCGCAAGCACGTCGAAAAGGACGCAGCGCTGGCACGGCGGTTTCAGCCGATCTTGGTTCAGGAGCCCACGGTAGAGGACACCATCAGTATTCTGCGCGGCATCAAAGAAAAATATGAATTGCACCATGGCGTGCGGATTTCGGATGCAGCCCTGGTCAGCGCGGCCACTTTGTCGCACCGCTATATCACTGACCGTTTTCTGCCTGATAAAGCCATTGATTTGATGGATGAGGCCGCGTCGCGGCTGCGGATGGAGGTGGATAGTAAACCCGAAGAACTGGATGCGCTGGATCGTGAGATTTTGCAGAAAAAAATCGAGGCAGAGGCGCTGCGCCAAGAGGATGATCAAGCTTCAAAAGACCGGCTGGAGATTTTGGAGTGCGCGCTGTCAAACCTTCAGGACCGCAGTTCTGAAATGACGGCGCAGTGGCAATCGGGTCGCAATTTGATGGCGGCGGCACGCGATCTCAAAGAACAGCTTGAGCGCGCCCGCGCCGAACTGGAAATCGCCAAGCGTGCGGGCAATCTGGCGCGCGCTGGAGAGCTGTCTTATGGGGTTATTCCTCAACTCGAAAAGCGTCTTGCCGAGGCCGAAACCGAAAGCGCAGCCGGTGTAAAGATCGAAGAGGCAGTGCGCCCCGAACAGATTGCGCAGGTGGTCGAACGCTGGACCGGCATTCCGACATCGCGGATGTTAGAGGGTGAGCGTGAAAAGTTACTGACCATGGAGGCGGGACTGCACAAGCGGGTGATCGGTCAATCGGTTGCGGTGCGCGCGGTTGCCAATGCGGTAAGGCGCGCCCGGTCAGGGTTGAACGATGAAAACCGCCCGCTGGGATCGTTTCTGTTTCTAGGGCCGACCGGCGTTGGCAAAACTGAACTGACCAAGGCCGTGGCTGAGTTTTTGTTCGATGATGACAGTGCCATGGTGCGCATCGACATGTCAGAGTTCATGGAAAAGCACGCTGTGGCGCGGCTGATTGGGGCGCCGCCTGGCTATGTGGGCTATGACGAGGGCGGTGTGCTGACCGAAGCGGTACGGCGCAGGCCCTATCAGGTGGTGTTGTTTGACGAAATCGAAAAAGCCCATCCCGATGTGTTCAATGTGCTGTTGCAGGTGCTTGATGACGGGCGTCTGACCGACGGGCAGGGGCGCACGGTGGATTTCAAACAAACGTTGATTGTTCTGACTTCAAACCTTGGGGCGCAGGCGTTGAGCCAATTGCCTGATGGATCGGATGTGGCGCAGGCCAAACACGATGTGATGGATGCGGTGCGCGCGCATTTTCGGCCAGAATTTTTGAACCGTTTGGATGAGACGATTATTTTTGACCGGCTCGGGCGGGGCGATATGGGGGGTATTGTCGAGATTCAGTTGGCGAAACTTGCTGGGCGTCTGTCCGGGCGCAAAATTGCGCTTGATCTTGATGACGCGGCCAAGCTCTGGCTCGCAGAGGAAGGCTATGATCCGGTGTTTGGGGCGCGCCCGCTCAAGCGCGTGCTGCAGCGGGCGCTACAGGATCCACTGGCTGAAATGCTGCTTGCGGGCGATCTGTTAGAGGGGGACCGGATTGCCGTTTCAGCTGGTCCTGATGGACTGGTGATTGGGGACCGGGTGGCGGCTCCTAACCGGCCCGCGCCGCAGGATGCGACTTTGCATTGATGTGTTACAGGCGGCTATGAATGGCCGGTCGCTTTTGGTCTCTTACATCGGAGCGCCCGGTAAGGGGCCACAAAGAGCGTTCGACACCCTGTAATGTTTCAAAAAATGCACTCAAGTGTGATGTAAGTTTGGTTTTAGGTGATTGAAGATTACCATATTACAAAACGGAACTGAAAAGGAACTTATGATGGCACACCGCTGGACCCCAGATTTAAACGACGCGCATATTACGCCGGAGGCTGATTTTCTAAACCGACGCCAGATCATGAAGGGTGTGGCAGGTCTAGGTCTTTCCGGCATTGGCCTTGCGTTGGGCGCCACGCCGAGTATCGCCAAAACCAACGATAAGCCCAACGATTGGGACGAGATTACCGGTTATAACAATTACTACGAGTTTGGCACCGGCAAGGATGATCCGGCTGAACATGCACACCGGCTGACAACCGCCCCCTGGTCGGTGGCTATCGACGGTTTGGTGGATCGCCCCGCCAGCTATAATCTTGAAGACATCATGCGTAAAATGACGGTTGAAGAGCGCATTTACCGGCTTCGCTGTGTGGAGGCCTGGTCGATGGTGGTGCCTTGGAACGGGTTTGAGCTGGCAGATTTGCTGAACATGGCTGGGGTGCAAAGCGCTGCGAAATACGTGGCCTTTGAAACCGTATTGCGCCCTGATGAAATGCCGGGGGTATCCTATCCGGTGCTGGATTGGCCCTATGTCGAGGGGCTGCGGTTAGACGAGGCGTTGCACCCGTTGACGATTATGGCCAGCGGCATCTATGGCAAGGATATTCCTAAACAAAACGGTGCGCCACTGCGCTTGGTGGTGCCATGGAAATACGGCTTTAAGTCGATCAAATCGGTGGTGCGAATCACGTTGACAGACCGCGAACCCCCCACCAGCTGGAACAGGGCAAACGCCCGCGAATACGGCTTTTATAGCAACGTGAACCCCAAAGTGGATCACCCGCGCTGGACCCAAGCCAGCGAACGCCCAATTGGCGGGGGCCTGTTTGCCAAACGCAAGCCAACGCAGATGTTCAACGGCTATGAGAGCGAGGTGGCCGGCTTGTATAAAGGCATGGACCTCAGCAAATATTTCTGAATGTTAAGCACAATTCATAGCCTTATACGTCGGGTGCCTATTTGGTCGGTCTATCTTTTGTTGATGGTGCCGTCGGTGTATTATTTCTATCTTGCCGCCACGGGTATGCTGAGCGTCGAGCCGATCAAGGCGCTTGAGCATAAACTGGGCGAATTTGGCCTGCAGCTGATTGTGTTTGGCTTGGCGGTCACGCCTCTGCGCCGTCATCTGGGTCTTAACCTGATGCGATTTCGCCGTGTCATTGGGGTGATGAGTTATTTCTACATTACTGTGCATCTGTTGGTCTGGCTGGTACTGGACGTTCAGGTGTTGTCGATGATTTGGCAAGACATCGTCAAGCGCCCCTATATCAGCATTGGCATGCTGGCATTTGTGGCGATGACGCCACTGGCGCTGAGCTCTAACACTTATGCGGTGCGCAGACTTGGCCCGCTGTGGCGCAGGCTGCACAAGTTGGTCTATGGCATTGCCATTTTGGGTGCGCTGCATTTCATTATGTTGGTCAAAGGATTTCAGCTTGAGCCGTTTGTCTATATGGGATTGATCATGCTGCTTTTGGCCCTGCGTTTGAAACTGCCAAAGTCGGCCTTGTCCCGATCGGTCTAGATATTTAATCTCTGATCGCAAACTAACCGTTTTGACACGAATACGGCCTAATCCGTCGCTTACAGGCTTGCGCAGAAAGCCATATTTTGTGAAGGGAGGTTTCAACGTTCTTTTGGGGGAAGACATATGCGTTCAGGATTTGAAAAAACCATAGTGAACAGTTGGAACGAATGGGACCCTTTGAAGCACGTCATTGTTGGTCGCGCTGATGATTGCCATATCCCGCCGGCCGAACCGGCGCTGGATGCCAAAGTGCCCGAAGACAGCGATATGCGGGGTCAATGGGGCCGCCGGCCACAGGAAACGATTGACCGTGCCAACGAGCTTTTAGATAATTTTGCCGATTTGCTGAGTAAGCGCGGCGTGCGCGTTGATCGCCCTACGCCAACAGATTTTTCTCTGCCCGCCACCACGCCAGATTTTCACACGCAAAGCCAGTTTGGTTGTATGCCGCCACGTGATGTTCTTCTGACTGTTGGGGCCGAAATTCTTGAGGCGACAATGTCGTATCGCTGTCGCTGGTTTGAATATCTATGCTACCGGCCCTTGATGCAGCAATATTGGGATGAAGATCCTAATTTTCGTCATGAGGCGGCGCCAAAACCGCGCCTGACCAATGAAGATTACCATCCCGATTATCTGTCGGATAAAATAGGTGTTGAAAAGCGCCTGAAATGGGCGGCCGAAAAGTTCTTTGTCACCACCGAAGAAGAGCCACTTTTTGATGCGGCTGATGTGCTGCGTTTTGGTCGCGATCTGGTGGTCCAGCATGGGTTTACCACCAACCTTAAAGGCATCGAATGGCTGCGCCGGCATTTCCCCGACCACCGGGTGCATACGGTGAACTTTCCGGGTGACCCCTATCCGATCCATATTGATGCGACGTTTACGCCGTTGCGCCCTGGTTTGATACTGAACAACCCCCAACGTCGGCTGCCCGCCGATCAACGCAGTATGTTTGAAAAGAACGGTTGGGATATTGTTGATGCGGCGCAACCAGCCCATAACGCGCCGCCGCCGCTGTGTTATTCATCGACATGGCTCAGCATGAACGTACTGGTGCTGGACCCCAAAACGGTCTGTGTTGAAAAGTCCGAAGTTTATCAAGCCGACCAAATGGACAAGCTGGGCATGAATGTGATTGAGGTCGAGTTGCGCGATGCCTATGCCTTTGGCGGTGGCTTGCACTGCTGTACGGCTGATGTCTACCGCGAGGGCAGCTGTGAGGATTATTTCCCCAACCTCTAGACGTCAGCACCCGGTTCTGGGCGCCACCAAGGCGCAGATCATTGAGCGGTCTAACGCTTCTGATTTCCGACCAAGGCACCCCCGGT
>DDEJ01000082.1:0-26897 GCA_002336405.1 Rhodobacteraceae bacterium UBA1957 | reverse complement strand
CGTCTGTCATGGCAAGGGCCTGCCATTGGGCGGCCTTTAATCGGTATCAATGTTTTATGAGCTCTGACATCTGGTGCACAGGCTCTGAAAGCTGGAACCAGAATAGGGCGGCCAAAAAGATTTGAGGCCGCGCTTGAAAAAGTGCGGGCTGAAGGTCTGTGGTGTTCAAGCCAAAGGGTCACCCCCCACTTTGTCTGTGGGGCGTCTTATTTGGGTGTCTCAGGCCGGCTTGGCGATCAGGTCTTTGTCTCAACAGCCAATTCAGCAAACTTCACAAAGAATTTCGACGCTAGTTTTTTTGCGGTGCCGACAATGAGGCGGCTGCCCAATTGTGCTAGTTTTCCGCCAATTTCGGCTTTGGCAGTGTATTTCAGCAACGTGCCATCGCCCTGTTCGACCAAGGTGACATCTGCGCCACCTTTGGCAAAACCTGCCGCCCCGCCGTTGCCCTTGCCAGTGAGCGAAAAACTCTCTGGCGCGCCGGTTTGATCCAAGGTCACATTGCCACTGAACTTGGCTTTCACCGGACCAACTTTCAAAACAACTTTTGCTTCCAACTCGGTATCGGAATGTTTGATCAACTCTTCACACCCCGGAATGCAGGCTTGGAGAATTTCAGGATCGTTCAACGCTTCATAGACCCGTGTTTTGGACGCTGCGATCATGATCTCGTCATTAAGTTCCATTCTAGGTTCCTTGTAGTGTGTTATGATTAATAAAAGGCCCGCCTAGGGGTATATCCGGCGGGTCTGCGCGATAATGGGTACAATATGCATTGTGCTTGACCATAGTGGTTTTGCGGTGGGTATCAACACCTCGGGTTCGGAGGTACGCGTTTTAAGATTATAGGATTTAAAGCCAAAAAAAACAGACAGACCCCCATACTGGTGTCTGGGTATCAGACGCCGTACCAACTCAAACATCGGCGCCACCTTGCTGACGGTGGCCGCAGCGGCGCAGCTGCACAATTTGCGCCAGTATCGACAGGGCAATCTCGTCGGGGGTGACCGCATCGATATGCAGTCCGGCGGGCGCGATCACATCATCCAAAGCGCTGCCGGCACATTTTTGGCCTGCCAGGTTGTCGACCAACGCGGCAAACTTGCGCCGGCTGCCGACAAAGGCAACGTATTCGGCCCCATAGGCAAGGGCCTGTTTAAGGCTTTGGGCGTCGGACTTGCCCTGCGAGGCCACAACAATAAATTGCCGAGCATTTGATTTGATCACTTTCGCGCCGTCTGTGCTGCTTTCGGTGCGGATCACGGTGTTAAAATCAAAACTTTCGGCCAACCGCGCCAACGCGTGAGAGACCGGACTGTTCCCGATGATGACCAACTCGGGTTGCGGCAGAACAGGTTCGACAAAAATATCCATCGACCCCTGACTGGGGCAGCCGTTTTTGGCAAATTTTGTCCCCTCAATTTCGGCCCCAATCTCTATTCCGTCCCTTTGCAGAACGTCTTCGGGCCTCAGTGAAACGAATTTCGGCGCACCGTCTTGCAGGGCCTCGATGGCCGCATGGCCCACGGCGCTGCGGATACATCCCCCACCAATCCAGCCCTCGGCGATGCTGCCGTCGGCCAAGACCAGCGCCTTGGCACCGGGTTTGGCCGAGGTGGCGTTCAGTGTGCGCACCACGGTGGCGATTGCAAAGGCGGTACTGCTGGCGCGCAGGGTCTCTGCGGCATTGTTCAGATCGGCGGTTAACAGCTGTTTTGGGGTCATAGCCGTGACACTTTTGGCGCCAGTGATGCGAGATTGTCCAATGTGTTGGCTGCGGCAAACAGGTCCAGATGCGGAAGGGCGGCGGCCATACCACGGGCCACGGGTGCATAATCCTCCCAGCCTTTCAACGGGTTGAGCCAGATTACTTTACAGCCGCGTTTTTTCAACCGTGCCAGCGCGGTCGCGATCAATTCCGGCGGGTCAGTATCATACCCGTCCGACAAGATAATCACCACGCTGCGTCCGGTGACAAATTTGCGCGCATAGGTGCGCGAAAACTGATCCAGCGCGCTGCCAATTTTTGAGCCACCGCCAAACCCATCTGCCAGCAGGGTTAGCCGGTTCAGAGCCCGCAGCGGATCATCGTCGCGCAGGGCTTCGGTAATCCGCACCAGTCGGGTGTGAAACAGATAGGCATCGGTGGCATTGTCAGCCCGGACCATGCCGGCCAGAAATGACAAAAATATCTTGGCATAAACGGTCATCGAGCCGGAGACATCGCAGATTGCGGTCAGTTTGACGGCGCGGTCTGGTCGGCGCCGGTAAGCCAGCTTTATTGGTTCACCGCCAGTGGCCAGGCTGTGGCGCATCACCCGTCGCAAATCAATCCGGCTGCCTTTGCGCGCTTGTTTGCGCCGCCGCGAGCGCCGGTCTGCGAAAGCCTGCGCCAGGCGTCTGGCAACGACTTCAGCCTCTCTAATATCTTGTGGTGACACCAGTTCCCGCAGGTCTTTTTTCATCAGATTGCGCACTGTCGAGGCAATCAGTTTGCCATCGCCTGCCATATGGCTGTCGCCGTTTTGATTTGAGGTCTCAGGACTGTCGCGGGTGCCTTTGGTATCGCTTGAGGCCGCTTGTTGTGCCTCGCGGGAAGAGCGGCTGTGTTTGGGCGCGGCGTCGCGACCCGAGGCGATAACTTTTTGCCGGACCCGACCGTCATTGCGCCAATAGCTGTCAAACAGGGTGTCGAATTGTGCCCAATCTTCGGCATTGCTGCAGCAAACTGCCTTTAGGGCGCGGCAGGCTTGCGTGGGGTCTGCTGCGTCAATCGTGGTCAATGCCCGCAGCGCGGTATCGGTTTCGCCCACGCCGAGGCGCAGCCCGTGCGCCCTTAGATGCGCCAGAAACCCGGCCATGCGTGCGTCAGGTCCGGGGTCACGGGCGGCAAAGCGGGTAATTTTACTCATCCGGCTGTTCCTGCCAGCCGCTGAGCGATTTCGGTGGTGATGGCTCCGCGGTCGGCATGGGTTTTCAGCAAGGTGGCCAGCGCCGCCTGCAGCCGCACCGGATCATCTGTCAGATCGGCCAGACCAAGTCCGGCAAGGGCTGCGGCAAAATCAAGCATTTCTGCAACGCCGGGTTTTTTCTCAAGGTCTTCCTTGCGCAGCGCCTGTACAAAGCCGATAATTTGCACTCCGAGATCGGCAGTGACATCGGGACAACGCGCTTGCAAAATGGCCAGTTCGGTCGCTCTGTCGGGATAATCGACATGCGCATAGATACAGCGCCGCCGCAACGCATCTGACAGATCGCGCGTACCATTGGCGGTTAAAATAACAATCGGTTTGGTGGTGGCTTTGATCGTGCCCAGTTCTGGTATGGTTATTTGGAAATCAGAGAGAACTTCTAGAAGATAGGCCTCAAATTCCTCGTCGGCGCGGTCGATTTCATCGATCAGCAACACTGGGGCAACCTCTTGCCGGATGGCTTGCAGCAGCGGTCGCTGCAACAGGTATTCTTCTGAAAAAAGCCGCGCCTCGATGGTTTTGCCAGTCTCTCCATCTTCGGCTGCGGCGCGGATGGCCAGCAGTTGCCGTTGATAGTTCCATTCGTAAATGGCCTGTGCGGCATCCAACCCCTCATAGCATTGCAGTCGGATCAGCCGGGTGTTGTAGGCCCGCGCCAGCGTGCGGGCGATGTCGGTTTTGCCAACACCCGCAGCCCCTTCGAGCAAAAGCGGTCTGCCCAGAGACAGCGCGATATGAAGCGCCATAGACAGATCATCTGAGGCGACATAGCCTTGCTTTGCCATGTCGCTTTGAACGCGGGACCAATTCATCTTTGTGCCTTTACTGCTGCGAAACCGGCCCCGATTATGTTGGAGCCGGTATTGCCTTATACGTCGTCGTGCAGTCCCAGGTCATTGCCGATCTTCCAAATTCGCCAGTGATCATGGGGCATATGCGCCTGCCGCAATCCAAAGGGGCGAAAAGCGTCATGCACAGCGTTTGAGAATGCGGGAACGCCACCGACGTTGGGGCTTTCGCCCACCCCTTTGGCCCCAATCGGATGATGCGGGCTGGGGGTTTCGGTAAAGTCGGTGGTATAGGTTGGCGTCTCCCATGCGGTGGGGATGAAGAAATCCATCAACGTGCCGGTTTTGACGTTACCAATCTCGTCATAGGCAATCTCTTGCCCCATCGCGATGGCCAATGCTTCGGTGAGGCCGCCATGCACCTGGCCTTCGATGATCATCGGGTTGATGCGGGTGCCACAATCATCCAGCGCATAGAACTGGCGGATCTCGTGGGTGCCGGTATCAACATCAATTTCCATCACGCAGATATAGGCGCCAAACGGATAGGTCATATTGGGGGGATCGTAATAGCTGACCGCCTCCAGACCCGGCTCGACCCCGGGGATTGCCTGATTGTATGAGGCATAGGCAATTTCGGCCATAGTTTTGAACTGCTCTGGGGCGCCTTTGACCACAAAGCGGTCGATGTCCCATTCCAGATCGCCGTCATGCACTTCCAATAGATAGGCCGCAATCATCTGCGCTTTTGCGCGAATTTTGCGCCCCGCCATTGCTGCCGCTGCCCCTGCTACCGGTGTCGAGCGGGAGCCGTAGGTGCCAAGCCCGTAAGGCGCGGTGTCGGTGTCACCCTCTTCAACGGTGATGCTGTCTGCGGGCAGTCCAATTTCGCTGGCCAAGATCTGAGCAAAAGTCGTAGCGTGGCCCTGACCCTGACTGATGGTGCCCAGACGCGCAATTGCTGATCCGGTGGGGTGGATGCGAATCTCGCAGCTGTCAAACATGCCCATGCCGAGAATGTCACAATTTTTGACCGGCCCTGCACCGACAATCTCAGTGAAATGTGACAGCCCGATACCGATAAGTTTGCGGGTTTCACCGCGCTTGAATGCCTCGACCCGTTCGGCCTGCTCGGCGCGCAGCACATCATACCCAACCGCTGTGAGGGCTTTATCCCAAGCGGTGTGATAATCGCCAGAATCATATTCCCAGCCCATCGCTGAGGTATAGGGGAACTGGTCTTTACGAATAAAGTTCTTGGCCCGCAATTCGGCGGCATCCATATTCAGCTCGATGGCGAGAACCTCGATCATTCTTTCGATGAAATAGGCCGCTTCGGTCACCCGGAAAGAGCAGCGATACGCTACGCCACCCGGCGCCTTGTTGGTGTAGACACCATCAACCCCCAGATAGGCCACCGGAATATCATAAGATCCAGTGCAGATATTCATAAAGCCCGCAGGGAATTTGGTTGGATCGGCACAAGCGTCAAACGCCCCATGATCGGCCGTGACCTCGCAGTGAAGCCCGGTAATTTTGCCGTCTTTGGTTGCTGCAATTTTGCCCTTCATCCAATAGTCGCGGGCAAAGGCTGTTGCCATCAGGTTATCCATGCGGTCTTCAATCCATTTGACCGGCTTGCCGGTGACAATGGAGGCCACAATCGAGCAGACATAGCCCGGATAGACGCCAACTTTGTTGCCAAAGCCCCCGCCAATATCGGGCGACACCACGCGGATGTTATGCTCTTCAATACCAGACAGCAATGAGGCCACAGTACGCACCACATGTGGCGCTTGGAAGGTGCCCCAAAGCGTCAGCTTGCCGGTCACCTTGTCCATTGAGGCCACGCAGCCACAGGTTTCCAGTGGGCATGGATGGGTGCGGTGATAATAGACCATTTCTTCGGCTACCACGTCGGCGGTCTCAACCACTTGCTCGGTGGCTTCTTTGTCGCCGGCTTCCCACAGGAATATATGGTTGTGATGCTTGCGTTCGCCATGGGCGCCACTGGTCTGGCCAGCCAGATCTTCGCGCAGCACCACGGCGTCGGGTTCGAGCGCTTTGAACGGATCGGTGATCACCGGGAGCTCTTCGTATTCCACTTCGACCAGTTCGATTGCATCGGCGTTAATATAGCGGTCTTCGGCGATGACAAAGGCCACTTCTTGGCCTTGGAACAGCACTTTTCCGTCAGCCAGCACCATTTGTTTATCTCCGGCCAGCGTCGGCATCCAATGCAGGCTGAGCGGTTCAAGATCTTTGGCAGTGAGCACGGCAATGACACCGGGCAGAGCCATTGCCTTGTCAATATTGATCGATTTGACCCGGGCATGGGCATACGGCGAGCGTACGAAATCACCAAACAGCATGTCAGGCATTTTGATGTCGTCGACATAATTGCCACGGCCTTGGGTAAAGCGCTGGTCTTCAACCCGTTTGCGGGAATGTCCGAGACCTTTCAGCTTGGCGCTGCGTTCGGCTCTGTCTGGGCTTAGATCATTCATTCTGCTGCCTCCTTTGCGGGATTGAGTTCGTTTGCAGCCGCCATGATCGACTTTACAATATTCTGGTATCCGGTGCAGCGACACAGATTGCCTGCCATACCAAAGCGCACGTCCTCTTCCGTGGGGGTGGGGTTTTCCTGCAGTAGGCGATGCGCGCGGGTAATCATCCCGGGTGTGCAATATCCGCATTGCAACCCGTGGTGTTCACGGAACGATTCCTGCAGCACGTTCAACGTGCCCGGCTCTGCCAGTCCTTCGATTGTGGTGATATCAGCACCCTGCGCTTGCGCGGCAAACACCGTGCAGGCCTTGACCGACTTGCCGTCCATTTCAACGGTGCAGGCACCGCAATGCGAGGTTTCGCAACCGATATGTGCACCGGTCAAATTCAGATCTTCCCGCAACAGATGGATCAACAACTGGCGTGGTTCTGCCTCGACCTCGTGGACTTGGCCGTTGACGGTTAAACTTATGTTCATTTTAGTCATATCTTTATTCTCCCTATGCCCGCGCCCAAGCGCTGGCGATCGCCCGTGAAATCATCATGCGTGCTGCGTGATACTTAAACGCAATCGGTCCGCGATTGTCTTCACTGGGGTCGATATCATCCAAACCTGCCGCCACTGCGGCTTTAATCGCAGCCGGTCCGCAATCTGTGCCAATCAAAGCGGCACCCGCGCCCTGAGACCAGATCGGGGTATCGCTGAGATTGGTCAGTGCGATTGCCGCACTGCTGCAGGTCTGCCCGTCTTTGGTCAGCATGACCGCGGCGGCTGCCGTGGCATAATCACCAATTTTCCGCTTTTGCTTTTCATAGGCATAGCCGGCGGTTGAGGCGTCAAAGTGGATCGCGGTCATGATTTCTTCGTCATCGCGTTCGGTCATATACGCGCCCTCATAAAAGTCGCGGGCTTTCACGCCGCGCGCACCATCAGGGCCAAACAGGGTAAAGGTTGCATCCAGACATTGCATCAGGCCCGGCATGTCATTACCGGGATCGCCATTGGCAACATTGCCGCCAATAGTGCCCATGTAACGTACCTGCGGGTCGGCAATTTGCAACGCTGCCTCGCGCATGATTGGTGCGGCGGCAGCCAGCCCTTCGTTGGTGATCAACTCATGCTGCGTCACCATAGCGCCAATGTTGACCCGACCGTTCTGGATGGTGATGCCCTTAAGGCTTTCGATGTCTTGCAGATCGACGAGGTTGGGCACCTCGGCCATGCGCAGTTTCATCATTGGTATGAGACTGTGTCCCCCGGCGATAACGCGGGCATCATCGCCGTGCTTTTGGAGGATCGCGATCGCGTCCTCAATGCCTTGTGGGCGATGGTAATCGAATGCTGCTGGTATCATGCTGGCTCCTCTCAGACAGATTCTGGAATTACTTGCTGGGTTCTATAATAGGGCTGTCACATTGCAGAGTGAGAAGTTTATGAATGGAATAAGCGGTGCATCACGCAAAATGCGAAATACGCGCACGAAATGCGAAATGCTATATTCCCAACGCCTCGCGCACAGCGGTCAGGCAAGAGCGACTCACCGGCACACTGTCCAAAAGGGCTGTGTCTTCAAAGTAACATACGCCGTTGTCTTTCAGCCGCTTAAAGCTTGTCACATGCATTGGGTTGATCAAAAAACTGCGGTGGCATTTGATAAAATGTCCGCCGATCAACCGCTTGGTGGCCTCGGAAATAGACCAAGTGCAAAACAGTTTTTCAGACCCTGTGTAGATAAAGGTATAATGCCCTTCGGCTCGTACAGCCGCCACTGAGGCAGGGTCAATAAAAAGCGTGCGGCCGTCTTGTTCATAGGGAATTTGTTGCTGGCTGGATCCGGTTTGACTAGGGTGCTTTTGTTTTGGGCTGGTGGGCACGACAGGATCAGCCGTTTGCGATTGGGTCTCTGCTGGTTGATCCAAAGCTGGCGCCTCGGGTGGTATAAATGTAACGCCAGTCAACAGAAATCCGGCACATAGGGCAAAACTGGCCAGAACCACCCCGATTGCCAGCGTCTCGTTATTGATCAATTGCCCCGATGCCTGCGCGCCGTCGATGGCAATGAAGCTGGTACCGGCCATGGCAATGAAATGTACCATAAACACCGACATGGCAAAGCACAAAGTGCCAAGAATAATATTGCGGTGGGCTCGCTGTCCATAGGCCACGCGAAACGCCCCGACGCTTAGTCCGCAGGATGTGAGAATGGTGATTAGAATGCCTGTGTTGGAATAAACTGTGCGACACAGCTCTAATCCCGACATCCCAATATAATGCATTGCTAAAATGCCAAACCCTACGATCAAGCCTGCTGCGGTCAAGCTTGACGGGGTGCGCTGACGGAAATGTAGGATGAGCAACGCACAGCCAACAACCAAAATTGCCACAAGGACAGACATCAGCGTGATCAAGAAGTTATAATAAAATTGAATCGGCAATTGCAGCCCAAGCATAGCGACAAAATGCATCGACCAAATCCCACCACCCATCGCTATGGACGAGAGGGCTATGGTACTTTTGCGTTGCCCAAGTGGTTGCGCCGACAGCCCTTTGGTCAAAGACAGACCGGTAAAACCCGCCATAAGCGCCACGCAAAGCGACGCCAGCACAAGCCAAGGATTATGCGAAAAAACTAACACTGAAAAAGACTCCACGCTACCAGCGAGTTTCTCGCATTAAATAAAATTTAACAAGGCTCTATTCCGAGGCTGGTTTTTACACGAATTATCAAGATGGACGGCAGGTTTATCCAATCGACCCAGTTCAATATAATATCTGGCAAAACTTCATTGAAATATTTGATTTTTTTCGTTTACCAGCCGCAGTTTATCTGGCTTTACAGAGCGTTACCATACCCTTGTTTCACTTTATAATTTTCATAAAGGTGGAAACAGAACCACCTTTGCAAGATCCTATAGCGTGGCCGTGTTTGGGCCTGTCAAAAGGCTGGTCGCGCCACAGTTATACCAACGCCCGCTCCAAATCGGGCAAAGCATCTTTGCCAAAGAACATCTCGCCGCCGACAAACAGCGTTGGTGCGCCAAAGACCCCGCGATCGACGGCGTCTTGCGTGGCCGCGATTAGGGCTGATTTAATTTGTGGCTCTTGCGTGCCGGATATAATCTCTGCTGCAGGAAGGCCGGCAGAGCTTAAGACCTCGAAAATCGTCGCGGGATCATCCATTTTGCGGCCCTCGATCCACATCGCGTCAAATACCGCGTCGATATAGGTCTTTTCATAGGATTTGCCCGTGGCGAAAATGGCCCCGCGCATCAGAGTGATGGTCATCACTGGGAAATGCGGGTTTTGGAGATAGCTCAGACCGTGATGTTGCACAAAGCGCGCGATGTCTGCGGTTTGATAGGCCAGTTTTAATGGCACGTGAACGGGGCTCATATTGCCGGTTGCCTTGAAAACGCCCCCCAGCAGCATCGGTTTGTACACTGCTGTTGTGCCGGTGCGTGCCGCGATGTCAGGCACTCGCTTGTGCACCAGATAAGTGTAAGGGCTCCCAAAATCATAGAAAAAGTCAAATGTCTGTGTCACCATGATTCTCCGTAAGGTCTGATGTCCATTTCAAAAGTCCAGCCGTCGCGTGGCTGATGATACAGGTGCCAATATGCCTCGGCCACCGATTGGGGGTTCATCAATGTGTCGGCAGGCAGGGTATCGGGGTTGGTGCCGGACTGGGCAATGCGTTCGCGGACAAAGGCGGTATCGACGCCTGCATCAATCACCAAATGTGCGACATGAATATTTTGTGGCCCGAGTTCTTTGGCCATAGATTGCGCAAGAGCGCGTTGTCCAGCCTTGGCTGCGCTGAATGCTGCATAGCCACTGGTGCCGCGCATGCTTGCCGATGCGCCGGTCAAAAAGATTGCACCACGTCCCCTTGGCACCATGTGGTTTGCCGCCTCTCGCCCGGCGAGAAATCCTGCGAAACAGGCCATTTCCCAAACCTTGCGGAACACCCGCGCGGTGGTGTCGCGCAGGGCAAATTGCACATTGCCACCAACGTTGCAGATCACCAGATCCAATGCACCAACCTCGGCTTCGACACGGGCAAAGATGTCTTTGACGCTGTCTTCATTGCGCGCATCCAGCGTATAGCCGTATGCGCGGCCACCGGCGTTGGTGATCTCGGCGGTCAGCGGTGCCAGTTTGTCGCCATTGCGCCGCCCCATGCACACAGTAAAGCCGCCAGCGGCAAAGCGACGGGCAATCGCTGCTCCGATATAATCCCCGCAACCAATGATGAGAACAAGGGGTGTGGTCACAGCGACCAGGCCACTTTCAGGGCGGGACGGTTGCGCAGCCGCTCAATATAGCTTGGCAGGTTGGGTTTGTCGGACAGATCCGCGCCCAGTTCGCCGGCCATGATCACCGCGTGTCCGGTCATAATATCGGCTGCGGTGAACTGGCTGGTGAGATATTCGCGTCCCGCCATATGCTGATCGACCGCAGTCAGCATTTGGTTCAGAAGTTTGGTGGATCGCTTGACGTTGATCTCTGTGCGCCGTTCCGGTGGCAACAGAATGGTTTCGACCACTAGCGTGTTCATCGGGGGCATGATCATGCCCTCGGCATAGTGAAACCACTGCAGATAATCGGGAAAATCGCGGCTGTTTATGGGGGGGGCGAAATGACCGTTGCTATAGCGTGCCAACAGGTATTGCAGGATTGCGCCGCTTTCAAACAGGGTGATGCCGCGGTCTTCCAATGCCGGGACCCGCCCCATCGGGTGGACGGCAAGATATTCGGGGTCGCGCATGGCGCGTTCGCCCAATTCGAACTTTTGGATCTCATACTCGAGACCCATCTCCTCCAGCAACCACGCAACGCGCACGGCGCGACTGTTTCGAGAATAGTACAGCTTCATTCGATATCCCTCATTTTGTGTCTTCCCAGTGGGCCAGCGCGGCCTGTGCGACAGGTTGGCCCCATTCTTGTAAAAAATGTCCACCAATGGCCATTTCCAATGGCGGCGGGCAGCCTCGAATTGTGGCCCGCAGTGTCGTCATAACCTTTGGTCCAAGCACAGGGTCTTGCATCCCAATAGCCATGAAACTCTGACCTTGCCATGTGGTGCTGAGATACTCAATGGCCTGCTTGGATATGTCAGTGCCCTCCATGTCGGGAGCTGTCATCACCATTTCGGGAAAGCGCCGCACCCCCGCCTTATAGCTGCCATCGGGAAACGGCGCGTCATAGGCGGCAGCTTCATCTTGTGTCATTGCTGGCACAGAGCGCTGCATCAACCGGCCGATTTGCAAATCGGGATTGGCCCGGCAATAGGCGCGCCAGCTCTCAAAGCCCCTGCTGGGGGATGTGCCTGTTGCCAAGGTGGTGTTCATCACTAAAAGCCGCGTGATACGGGATGGACGGGCCATTGGCAGCGTCAGGCCCAGCAAGCCGCCCCAGTCTTGCATTACCAGCGTGATGTTTTTTAAATCGAGCCGGTCGATCAAATCCAGCAGCATCTGGCGGTGAAATTCAAACCCATAGGTAGCGGCATCAACTGGCTTGTCCGAGCGGCCGAACCCCAACAGGTCCGGGGCCACCACTCGGGCACCCGAGGCGGTAAACACCGGGATCATTTTACGGTATAGATAGGACCATGTGGGCTGACCGTGCAGACATAGAAATACCCGCTCACTGCCCGCCTCACCGGTATCGATATAATGCACCCGCAGCCCTTCCACACTTGGCAGATCGGTTAGATACTGCGGCGGATGCGGCCAGTCCGTTAGGTTTTCAAAAAACACATCCGGGGTGCGTTTGACGCTCATCCAAGGCTCCCATCAATGTAGACACGATATCATTCAGGGCGTATTGCTTGACCCCTGATCAAGTCTGCGGTGGGATCCGGGGGGTGTCAATCCGGTTTGATTTGATCCGGATGTGCCGCGGCAAAGGCAGGGTGGATGGCGCAGGCTGTCTCAACGCTGCGGATTTTTGGGCATTTTTGATAGTCTGCATTCCATCTTCGGGCATTATACAATTGAGGTATCAAGCAGATATCTGCGAGGGTCGGCGTAGATCCGGCGCAAAAAGGTGTTTGGTCAAATTCGTCTAAAAGGGCTTCGAATGCGGCCAGACCGGGGGTGATAAAGCGTTGCATCCAGTCCGTACGCAGGGTTTCGCGGCCGGCCTCTTGCACCGCGAATTGCGCCACTGATAAGTTGCACACCGGGTGCACATCAATTGCCAAAGACTGCGCCAGTGCGCGTATTTTGGCTCGCAGGATCGGGTCTGGTGGTAACAGCCCCAAGGCGCGAGTCTCGTCAAGATAGTCTAAAATCGCTAGCGATTGGGTAAAGCGGGTGCCGTCTATCTCAAGCACGGGCACCAGTCCTTGCGGATTGCGCGCCAGATGGCTGTTTGATTTTTGATCTTGGGCCACCAGATCGACTGAGATCGCCCGATAGGATATTTTGGCGAGATTGAGCGCGATCCGCAACCGGTAGCTGGCCGAGGACCGCCAATAATCATAAAGGACGACATCGCTCATGCTGGGTTCCTTTTTTTGGGCGGCAAAGCGGCGTGCAAGGCTTGTGACAACACCGCATCATCGCCGATGTGATTGGCTAAGATTAGGATTAAACGGGCGTTAAGTGCTTCGCTTTCGGCGCAGGATAGACCGTCATGGGTCGCAAGCAAGGCGGCATAAAAATCATCGGGTGCGGCAATGTTTGGGGTCAGTGTCAACTCCATGTCTTGGGCTTTCTTGCGAGGGCGCGGCGGTGCGCGCGGTGAACAGCGGTGGCGTCAAAATCGGGCCAGCGTGCGGTGATATGTTGGTCGGGCCGGATCAGATAGACGGCGCTTGGTACTGTTCCCAGATACCGGGTTTGCAAGGCGCCGCTGGGATTGTCTTTGGTATGCAGACACAAGATCGTTATTGCAGGGTCGATGTCGCCGCCCAAGGCGGGGGGGGCTGTATTAATGCACAACAGCGTAAAGTGGTTGCCCAAATATTGCAAAAGATAGCCATCAGACAGCCATACATCTGGGCAGGGCGCACCGGGGCGGCTGCGTCCGGGGCCGCTCATCGTGTCTGGGCTTGTCAATGGCGAGGTGTGATAGAAACACGGCAGGCTGAGACGGCCGGAATTGACCAGCGGTCGGGCGAACGAATATTGCTCGGCCAGCGTGAGCACAGCATCGCGAAACACGCGGCTGGCATGTGATTTCGGCGTGATGAAATCAGTGGAGCGGGCCGAGTTCTTGAGATTTTCCTCGGCGGCAAAAATCCGTTCATCGTCATAGCTGTCGATCAACGCCTCAGGGGCCGACCCGTCCAGAACGGCGTGCAGTTTCCAACCCAGATTATCGGCATCCTGAACGCCGCTGTTGGCACCGCGGGCGCCGAACGGGCTGACTTGATGGGCGCTGTCGCCGGCAAAGATCACCCTGCCATGGCAAAAATTTTCCATCCGGCGGCATTGAAACGTATAGATCGATACCCATTCGAGTTGGAAATTTATGTCATCGCCCAACATTGCCTTAAGCCTTGGAATGACATTTTCAGGCTTTTTTTCGGCCTCGCGGTCGATATCCCGCCCCAATTGCAGATCAATGCGCCAGACATTATCGGGCTGTTTATGCAGCAGAGCGGACTGGTTTTTGTTGAACGGTGGATCAAACCAGAACCAGCGCTCGACGGGGAAATCTGCGTCCATCACCACATCGGCAATCAGAAAATTATCTTCAAATACCCGACCGACAAAATCCAGGCCCAGCGCGTGTCGCACCGGGCTTGCGGCGCCGTCACAGGCAATCAGCCAGTCGGCCTCAAGCGTATAGATGCCGTGGGGTGTATCCACCTGAAGCGTGACGTGATCGGCCTTTGGCGTGACGTCGATAACCTTGCTTCCACCCCGCAGATCAAGGGGTGCGCCGTTTTGTTGCAAGGCACGGATGCGGTCGACCAGCGCGATTTCGAAATAATATTGTTGTAGGTTTATAAAGGCTGGCCTGCGATGGCCATCTTCGGCCTGAAGGTCGAATTCATAGACTTTACGGTCGTTGAAAAATACCTTGCCGAGGTTCCATTGCACCCCTTTATCCACCAAGGTCTGACCAAAACTCAAGCGGTCAGCAATCTCTAATGTGCGTTTGGAAAAGCAAATGGCGCGCGATCCTAAGGAGACTTTGTCATTGTCGTCCAGTACCAGCGTTTCCACCCCCTTTTGCGCCAGATCAACCGCCAGCGCCAGGCCCACAGGCCCTGCGCCGATAATCACCACCGGATGACGGCGCGGAGTTTTGGTTTCTTGATCGGCATGACGCGCATAGGCATACAGCGGGGTGTCAAAAATCGACGTCATTTGTCAAATTGTCTGGCACTGGGGGCGCGCTCGAACTGGAGGTGAAAATCGTCCAGTTGTGGCGGCGCGATCCCGGCATCTTGCAATTGCACATGCGCCTGCCCGCGGTGGTGAATCTGATGTTGAAACAGGTGCAGCAACAGTGCAGCGATGCTTTCTTGCGTCGGGCCGGTGCGGCGTTCGACGCTGCGGGTTTCGCCCAGTATGTGCGGGGTCAGGTTGCGGCATATCTCTGTCAATTGCCTATCGGCAGTTTTTTGGGCTGTCGCCAGATTAATATGGCCTTCAATGGGCGCGCGGTCAAACACGGCAAGGCCGGTTTGTCCCAACCCCAGCGCGTCGATATAATACAGATCAACCGCATGACTATGGTTCAATGTGGCGCAGAGTGACGGAAAGAACCCGGGCCGGGTGGCGGTAAACGCCCGTTTTGTCAGGGGCGCAAGCGCTGCGTACAGGGTGTGATTGGCCCAGGCGTTGTTTTGCGCCATAATCAGATATGGGTCATCGGGGTTCATGATTGCAAGGCCGCCCACATGTCGAGATCGCGCTGTGCGGTCCAGATGCGCGGGGTTTCAATGCCGCGGGCCTCGTCATAGGCACGCGCGACGTTGAACGGCAGACAGTGCTCATAGATTGCGTAATCTGAAAATTTCGGATCACATTCTTGGCGCACCGCCTCCCATGCGTCTTTCAAACTGCCATTGCGGGCGGCAACGCGGGCCGCGGGGCGGTAGGTGCTGTCGACAAAATCACGCGTGTTTTCAATTGCCGCCTCGACCATGGCCTTGCCGGTCAGCGCGTTGCCCCGGCCCGGTGCGATGGCATCGACGTCAAACGAGGCAATATTGTCCAGCGTGTCGCCCCAACTGGAAAAATAGCCATCGCCGCAATAGCAGGCGCTGTGATATTCGACGATATCGCCTGTGAACATCACGTTCTGGTCGGGCACATGAATGACGATATCTCCGGCGGTGTGCGCACGCCCCAGATGCATCAGATCAATCCGCCGGTTGCCCAAATAGACCGTCATGTCATCGTTGAAAGTGGTGGTGGGATAGGTCAATCCCGGGATGCTTTCATGGCCCTCAAACAGCCGCGGGAACCGTTGAAATTCGCTGTCCCAATCTTCTTGACCACGCTCGACCACCATGGCGCGCGCCGCGTCCCCCATGATAATCTGATCGGCCCCAAAGGCCGAAGCGCCCAGTACCCGCACCGCGTGATAATGGGTCAACACCAGATGGCTGATGGGCTTGTCTGTGACCGAGCGCACACAATCGATGACCTTTTGGGCAAGGCGGGGGGTCGCTTGTGCCTCGATGATCATCACGCTGTCATCGCCGATGATAACGCCTGAGTTTGGATCACCCTCGGCCGTAAAGGCATAAAGCCCGTCCCCAACTTCGGTAAAGCTGATTGTTTTTTCGGACATATCGCCTTGGGATGCGAATGCTTTTGCCATCAGGTATCTCCTAAAAATTCGATCCTGTTTCCAACGGGATCTGTGGTGAAAAAGCGGTCCCTATCCGGGAGGGCGGTATCCCAGATTACGGAAAAGCCCTGTTGTTCTAAGTGGCCCGCAAGAGCATGGATATCTTTAACCGCAATGCCGGGGTGGGCCTTTTTCGCCGCAAAAAACGGGGTTTCGACGCCCAGATGAATTTCAACGGCCTCTTTGTGGAACCAAGCACCGCCCCGCAGCTTCAGGTTTTCGGGTTTTTCGATCTCTTTAAATTGCAAACAATGAACCCAGAATTCGCGACATGTGTCTTCACTGTCTTGTGGTATCGCAAGCTGGATGTGATCAAGTCTCATCGTGCGTATGGATCCTCAAGCGCTGGCAGGATCGTGCCGGTGCAGTCGCCAAAGCCGATGGTAAAGCCGTCTCCCCGGGCGGCGCCACTGAGGGTTAAAGTGTCGCCATCCTCAAGAAAGCTGCGGCTCTCGCCAGTGTCGAGGGTGATTGGGTCTTTACCGCCCCAGCTGAGCTCTAGCAAGGCGCCGCGCTGGTGCTTTTCGGGGCCGGATATGGTGCCAGATCCAAGCAGATCACCCGCCGTCATCGGGCAACCCGAGGTGCTGTGATGTGCCAGTTGCTGTGCTGAGGAATAATACATCTCGCGGTAATTGGTGCGCGCGATCGTGCTGGTGGCTTTGCCCTGTGGTGCCAGACCGACCTCAAGGTCGATATCATAGAGCATCGGACCGGTGTCTCGCAGATGTGGCAACAGTTCAAAATCGCGCGCGGGCGTGTCGCAGCGGAACGGCTCGAGCGCGGCTTTGGTGATGATCCAAGGGCTGATAGACGTGGCGGTGGCCTTGGCCTGAAATGGCCCAAGTGGCTGATATTCCCAGGCTTGAATGTCGCGCGCCGACCAGTCGTTAAGTAAAACATACCCAAAAATCATCTGGTCGGCCTCATCTAAGGTGACTGGGCCAAAGCTGTCGGTCCCGACAATGGCTCCCAGTTCCAGCTCAAGATCGAAACGGGCGCTGGGTGCAAACCTTGGCAGGGCATCCTCTGGCCCTTTAAGCTGTCCCCAAGGCCGGCGGATATCGCTGCCCGAGACCACCACCGACGAGGCCCGTCCGTTATAGCCGATGGGCAAATGCAGCCAGTTGGGTGGCAGGGCGTTCTCGGCGCCGCGAAACATCGTGCCAACATTGGTGGCGTGATGCCGTCCGGCATAGAAATCGGTATATTCTGCAATCAGAAACGGCAGATGCATGCTGGCATTCGATTGTGCCACCATAAGGCCCTCAAGCCGGGTCTGATCTGGGCTGTCTTGCCCAAGTAATGCCAGAAGGCGGTGGCGCAGACCGCTCCAAGCCTCGGGTCCCTGTTCCATCAACTCGTTCCAGAACGGCACATCAAAAACCGGCCCCATGTCAAGATCGATCAAGCCGGCCTCTTCACAGGCCTGCAGGTCGAGGATCATCTCGCCAATAGCAACACCGCACCGCGGATCGCTGTCTGGGGTTGAGAAGACCCCATAGGGCAGATTGTTCAGCGGAAACGGGCTATCGGCGTGATTGGCTGAGGTGACCCAGCTGTGTAATAGAGGCATTCTTGGTTCCTTGTGGTCTTGTTTATTTCTGTTAATGGCCGCTTATTTGACCCCGGGCGTGCCGTCAAATTTCTTTTTAATGTCACTCCAGCAGTCGATATAGTCATCCTGCAGCGGCGCTTCGTTGGCGGCAAAACGGGTTAAATGCTGGGGAAAGCGCGTCTCGAACATGAACGACATGGTATTTTCCAGCTTTTGTGGGCCTAGTGTTGCGTTTGAGGCTGCCTCAAAGGCGGTGTTATCGGGTCCGTGCGGCAGCATCATATTGTGCAGGCTCATACCACCGGGGACAAAGCCTTTGGGTTTGGCGTCATACTGGCCGTAAATATTACCCATGAGTTCCGACATGATATTTTTGTGGTACCACGGGGGGCGAAACGTGTTCTCGGATACCAGCCATCGGTCGCGAAACAGCACAAAATCGATATTGGCGGTACCCTCAACCCCGGAGGGTGCGGTCAGCACGGTAAAAATCGACGGATCGGGATGGTCGAACAACACCGCCCCCACGGGACAATAGCTGCGCAGGTCATATTTGCACGGGGCATAATTACCGTGCCAGGCCACCACATCCAGCGGGCTGTGGTCGATTGCCGTTTGATGGAACTGACCGCACCATTTAACCGTCACAGTCGAGGCGGCGTCACGATCTTCGAACGCCGCAACCGGGGTTTTGAAATCACGCCGGTTGGCCATACAGTTGGCGCCGATCGGGCCGCGCCCCGGCAGGGCGAATTTCTGCCCATAGTTTTCACACACAAAGCCCCGTGCTGGACCATCAAGCAGCTCGACTCGATACAGCAAACCCCGTGGAATAATCGCGATTTCCTGCGGTTCAAGATCAATGATACCCAATTCGGTGGCAAACCGCAGCCGACCGGCCTGTGGTACGATCAAAAGCTCGGAATCGGCGGAATAAAAATACGCATTCTGCATCGAGGCAGTGACCAGATAGATATGGCTGGCCATGCCGGTTTGGGTGTTGACATCACCGGCGGTGGTCATGGTGCGCATGCCGGTGAGCCAGGTCTCGTCCTGCGCTGAATGTGGCATGGGGTCCCAGCGGTATTGCCCAAGGCTGGTGACGTTTTCAGCGATATGCGGAGCGGTTTTCCAATAGGGCAGGTCCATGCGTTCGTAGCGGTGTGAATGTTTAACTGAGGGACGAATTCGGTAACACCAACTGCGCTCGTTCTGTGCGGTGGGCGCGGTGAATGCGGTGCCAGACAGCTGCTCTCCATACAGGCCATAATTGCATTTCTGTGGGCTGTTCATGCCCTGTGGTAACGCGTCGGGCAGCGCCTCGGTTTCAAAATCATTGCCAAATCCGGGCATATACGATTGAGCCTGCGTTGGCAGAATTGCCATATTGGGGCTGCGCTCGGGGTCGGATTGCAGTGTCATTGGCGTATCCTTGCTTTTATGAGGTCAGAATAATAGTTGTTTTTGTAACTAACAAGCCATAGTCAGAGCGGTATGGAAAATTCTGACACTTTCGATTTACAGCTATTTTTACCCTATTTACTCAATCAGGCGGCGGAAGAAAGCAGCCTGTCGTTTCAGCGGGTCTATAAAGATCGCTATGGCATGTTGCGTACAGAGTGGCGGGTGCTGTTTCATCTGGGTATTTTTGGTCAGATGACAGCGCGCGACATTGGGCTGCGGGCAAGATTGCATAAGACAAAAATCAGTCGCGCGGTCCAAAAGCTGGCGGACCGGCGGTTTATAACCCGCCACCGCAGCGATGCGGATCGCCGCCAAGAACTTTTAGAGCTAACGGCGGCGGGGCGAACAGCCTATCTTAATTTGCGCACCATCGCAGAGCGGTATCAAGCAGATCTGGGGACAGATTTTACCAAAGCTGAGTTGGCTCTTTTGCAAAACATGCTGCAGCGTCTGGCTGGAAAGACTGGCAATAAGCAGCGTTAAAAATCGACGGACACCTCTGGCAAGTTGAGCGCCTTAATCAGATCGCGTAATTCCTGACGCGCCGCAATGTTTGAGATATTCAGGTGTTTGACACCAATATCTTTCAAATCCAACAGGGTCAGCCCCCGCGGGAATAGTTCACGAAACACCACCCGCTCGTTAAAGCCAGGCGCCACTCGAAAGCCGATCCGTTTGGCCAGCTTGTGCAAGGCCTTTTCCATTTTTTGTTTGTTCAGCATCTGTTGCGATCCAACCCTATTGCGCAGCACAATCCAGTCGATCGGCTGTAGCCCGGCTTGGGCCCGCAATTGGCGCGCATTCCACACCATTTCGGCATAGACTGAGGGGCCGACGATATTCTCGCCCTCATTGTCGATATGGGCCAGCAGATCAAAGTCAACAAAGCTGTCGTTCATCGGGGTGATCAGCGTATCAGCGAGCGAATGGGCGACCTGACTAAGTCGGGTATGGGACCCCGGGCAGTCGATTAATATAAAATCACTGGCCGGTTCCAATTCGGCCACAGCGGCCGAGAGACGGTGATCATAGACATTTTCCCCAGGCTTGAGGCTGTCGGGGTCAATTTCTGGCAGGGCGACAAAATTGGGGCTGGGCAGGGTGATATTGTTTTGCGTGGAAAACTGTGTGCGGTTCTCGATATAGCGTCCAAGCGTTTTTTGCCGCAGGTCCAGATCGAGCGCGCCTACCCGATGGCCCATACGCGCCAGTGCGGAGGCCACATGCATTGACACGGTGGATTTGCCCGCTCCGCCCTTTTCATTGCCTACGGCAATTATATGCGCCATGTGTTTCCCCTTGCTCTGCCGATAGAGCGATTGTTTTACTGTGCCAATGGTAAAGCTTGTAATAATAATTTGAAAGGGGGAAGCCGAGGATTAGAAATCGTAAATTGGTCTTACCCGCTTTATGTGCCTAAATAATAAAAAAACGCCACGCCCGAAGGCATGGCGTATGTCGGACAGATAAGCCTGTTCTGATTAGAAGCCAAGGCCTTCGTATTTCTTTTTGAACTTGGATACGCGACCGCCAGTGTCGAGAAGACGCGAACTGCCACCGTTCCAGGCCGGATGTGCCGAGGGATCGATATCAAGCGTCAGTGTGTCGCCTTCTGCGCCCCAAGTCGACCGCATTTTCAAGATTGTGCCGTCGGTCATTTTAACGTCGATAAAGTGATAGTCGGGATGGATGTCTTTTTTCATCTGTCCGCTCCTTACGCCTGTGCGCCGGCTTTGGGTTTGTAATTGGTTACTTCGGTAATCCGTGCAGATTTACCCCGACGCGACCGCAGATAATACAGTTTGGCACGGCGCACACGGCCCCGGCGAACAACTGTGATACTATCGACATTGGTCGAATGCAGCGGGAACACACGTTCTACACCTTCGCCAAACGAAATCTTGCGAACCGTGAACGATCCAGCAATGCCGTGGCCGTTTTTGCGGCTGATGCAGACGCCTTCATAGTTCTGGACCCGAGTACGGGTGCCTTCAGTCACTTTATAGCCGACGCGGATCGTGTCTCCGGCTTTGAAATCGGGAATATCATTCCCGAGGGCGGTGATTTGTTCCGCCTCTAGCTGTGCGATCAGGTTCATCGCGCTCTCCTATATTGCTTGCGGTTTTTCCCACAAAGTTTAATGCCGCCTCAGAGCTCTTGGTCTTCATCCGGGTCCCTATCGTGCACCGCACAATAAGCCCGCCAGAGATCAGGTCGTCTTTCCTTGGTTAGTCTTTCGGACTGCGCCTGACGCCAGTCGGTGATTTTGCCGTGGTGGCCTGACAGAAGAATGTCTGGCACTGCACGGCCCCTCCAAACAGCAGGACGCGTATACTGGGGATGCTCAAGCAGGCCTTCAGAAAAGGATTCCTCCTCTGTCGATACCTGATTCCCCAGAACGCGGGGTATAAGCCGGACCGTGGCATCAATCAAGGCCTGTGCGGCAATCTCTCCTCCGGTCAGGATGAAATCGCCCAAAGACACCTCTTGAATGTTGTATTCTTCAATCAGACGCTCATCAACGCCTTCAAAACGGCCGCACAGCAGGGTGATCCCTGGTCCGCGCGCCCATTGCTGGGCCATCGCCTGATCAAAGGATTTGCCGCGCGGCGATAGATAAATCAACGGATAGCGGCCGACGGCCCCGGTGCGGGTTTTGTCAATGGCGCGCCCCAGCACATCGGCGCGCATCACCATACCGGCTCCGCCCCCCGAGGGCGTGTCATCCACATTGCGATGCTTGCCTTCCCCAAACAGCCGCAGATCGACTGTTTCCAAGGCCCAAAGACCGTTTTGCAGCGCTTTGCCGCTGAGGCTTTCGCCAAGGACACCGGGAAAGGCGGTGGGAAATAATGTCATGACCTGCGCAGTCCAGGCATCTTTCAGGCTGGGCGTGGGTGTGATCAGCGCGCGCGGCTGTGCCGAGGCCGAGATTGACAGCCGTCCGTGGGATTTTGAGGCTTTGCCTTTGGTCATCATCGGGCTCTTTGTTTTTGTGGTCAGGGGCCGTCGGTTGCACCCGCTGGTGCGTCGATATCAGCAATTATTTAGGGTCAGGAAAAGCGCCATCAGGAGGGTCTGTGATGACGCGCCTAGACGCCAGATCAACGGTTGGTACCACGGCGCGGGTAAACGGCAGTAAAACGGTTGCGCTGTGATCAAGGCATTGCACTTCAAGCAGATCGGTTGCGCCATGATTTTGGACCGCCTTAATATGCCCCAGCTCCGTGCCACCGCTATCAAGCACTGCCATGCCGATCAAATCGCTATAGTAATATTCGTCGTCTGGAAGTTGCGGCAGGCGTGCGCGCGGCACAAACAGCTTTACGCCGCGCATCGCGTCGGCCTGTTCTTTCGTGGTGATCCCGGACAGCCGCACCGCCAACCCGTTTTTGATGGAACGCAGAATGCTTAGATCATAGTGATTGTCGCCATCCTCATCGCTGAGAGGGCCATAGTCGGCAATCGCATCAGCCTGTGCGGTAAAGCTTTTTACTCGCACTTCGCCCTGCACGCCAAACGCTCCGGCAATCACCGCCACACAGATTAAATCAGACATCTTTTGCCTCTTTACAAACCCCGTCAACATAGGTGCCCTGCGCCTGCACGCAAGCCTCACCAACTTGCTTGCGCTCAAACAGTACTCCAGCGGCAAAGGCAACCGTTAGCAGCACAATCAGGCGAATTGGTCGAAACAACATCCCACGTTACCTCGTCTCAATCGGCAGATGGCCGCGACGTGTGTCCCATCCCAATGTTTCCAGTTCTGGCGTGGTGTCACTGGTCTGTGGCCAGCCCACGCAAAGATAGGCCACAAGCCGCCAGTCGGCTGACACGGTCAGATCCTGAGCCAGTTGTGCTTCGTCTAAAATAGAAACCCACCCAACACCCAAACCTCGCGCCCGGGCTGCCAGCCAGAACAAGTTGATCGCGCCCACGACGGAATAGCGGCGCATTTCCGGCATGGTTTTGGCGCCAAGCCCGCTGCCTTTGTCGGTGGCCTCGTCGCAATAAACTGCCAAATGCACGGGCGCGTCCTGCATGCCGGACAGTTTCAACCCCGTGTAAAGCGCGGCCTTTTCACCACTATAGCCCTGCAGGGCGTCTTGATTGGCGTTTTGAAAGTTGTTGTGCGCCGCCGTGCGCGCCGCAGCGCTGTCAACCCGGATCACCCGCCAAGGTTCTGACAGCCCGACCGACGGGGCCAGCAAGAATGTATCAAGACAGTCCTGCAACAGCGCCCTGTCAACCGGATCTGTGCGAAAGCGGCGCACATCGCGCCGCCACCGCATCAGATTGGCCAGATCGCTCTGGAAGGCTTTTGGAAAAAGGTCCATGCCAAAGCCAGTCTCGGTTATTCCGCCGCGGCGGTCTCGTCTTTTGCTGCTGCTGGCGCATCGGCCTCATTGGCTTCTGCGACTTTAGCTGCCTTTTCTTCGGCACGGTTTACGGCTTTTTCACCGGGGGTCCCTTTTTTCGGGTTGTTGCGCGCTTTCTTTGGCACAACGCCTGCGGCTTCCAGCATACGGCTGATTCGGTCGGTCACTTGTGCGCCTTCGCCCAGCCAGTATTGGACGCGCTCAAGGTTCATTTTTACCCGGTCTTCGCTGTCTTTTGGCAGCAGCGGGTTATAGGTGCCCAGTTTTTCCACAAAGCGGCCATCGCGTGGCATGCGGCTGTCGGCCGCCACGATGCGGTAAAAGGGGCGTTTTTTGCTGCCGCCACGGGCGAGACGAATTTTAATAGCCATTTGGTATTCTCCTTTGGATGGCACTAAGCGCGGTGGGGGATGCCCACCTCACGTTTGATGTTGTGTGTGATGATGGATGACTTCCTGAATGATGAAATTCAGAAATTTCTTGGCAAATTCCGGGTCGAGATCGGCCCGTTTTGCAAGATCTTCGAGCCGCGCAATCTGCGTGGCTTCACGGGCGGGGTCTGAGGGCGGCAGCGCGTGCTCTGCCTTCAGTTTTCCGACAGCTTGTGTGTGTTTGAACCGCTCGCCAAGCGTATAGACGAGGATCGCATCCAGCCGGTCAATGCTGTTGCGGTGGTCTTTCAAAAGTTCGGCGGCGCGGGTGACAGAATCAGTCATGTCTGGAACTCGTTTTTGGCTGGGGTGACAAGCAGATAAAGGGGCTTTTGGCAGGCGCACAAAAGGGGTTGGCCACGTAAAAAGTCTTGAACGGGCAGAGACAAAATCATGACAGTGCCTCCGGTGCCGGATGACGATAGAGCATACCTTCGCCCATATTGGGGTTGGTATAGGTATGCTCGTAGGTGGCACCCATCCGCTCGGCCAGTTTGATTGATCTTGTATTTCCGATAATGATATTGCTGGTCAGCGTAGACATGCCCAGATCGTTATAGGCCCATTCACGCGCTCGGCTGGCCGCTTCAAAGGCAATGCCACGGCCTTCAAAACCGGCATAGACAACCCAGCCAACTTCGGGCTCTGGCCAGCCTTCGGGGTTCCAGATGCCACTGATACCTGCGACATCGCCCGCACTGGTTTCAATGGTGAAATAGCCATAGCCGTGGATATGCCAATGCCCAATGCTGGCAGCAAACCAGCGCCACGCCTCATCCCGTTCTAAGGCGCCACCAAACCCCCAAGCGCGGGGTGCGTCGTCATAAAAGGCCGCCAAGGGTTCGAAATCGCGTATTTCGGGACCGCGCAAGATAAGATTATCTGTGGCCAGAATGGGGGCATTGGTCAGCGATGTGATCGGCTCTTTGGTCATTTTTTCTTTCCAAATCCTGACAGGCCCGGAGGCAGGCTCAGGCCGCCGCCCAAACCGGGCAGGCCGCCACCGGGCATTGTGCTGCCCATCTGTTTGGCTGCCGCTTCCAGTGCTTTGGGGTCCATCTGCGACGGGTCCATACCCGCAGGCATGTCACCGCCTTTGCCGAACATGCCTTTCATGGCTTGTTTCAGCATGCCGCCCTTGCCCATTTTCTTCATCATATCGCCCATTTGGCGTTGCATTTTAAGCAGCTTGTTCAACTCGCTGACTTCCATCCCCGCACCTTTGGCGATGCGGCGTTTGCGGCTGGCTTGAAGTATTTGCGGGTTGGCGCGCTCTTTCTTTGTCATCGACTGAATAAGCGCAATCTGCTGCTTAAAGACCTTGTCATCCATCCCGGCTGCTGAGGCCTGTTTGGCCATTTTTCCCATACCGGGCATCATGCCCATGATGTTTTCCAGACCGCCCATTTTCATCATTTGCTCGAGCTGCGATTTCAGGTCGTTCATATTGAACTGACCTTTTTGGAACCGCTTCATCATTCGTTCGGCCTGCTCGGCCTCGATGGTGTCTTGTGCCTTTTCAACCAGCGCTACGATATCGCCCATGCCAAGGATGCGGCCGGCAACGCGCTCGGGCTCAAAGGTCTCAAGCGCGTCCATCTTTTCGCCCAAGCCGACAAACTTGATCGGTGTGCCGGTGACCGCGCGCATCGACAGCGCCGCCCCCCCGCGTCCGTCGCCATCCATCCGCGTCAGGACAACGCCGGTGACGCCAATTTTATCATCAAACTCAGTGGCGACATTGACCGCGTCCTGTCCAGTCAACCCGTCGACCACCAGCAGCGTTTCGCGCGGGTTGGCGATATCGCGCACGGCGGCGGCCTGTGCGATCAAATCGGTGTCGATATGCAGCCGGCCGGCGGTGTCTAGGATATAAACATCATAGCCGCCAAGCGAGGCTTGGGTCTTGGCGCGTTTGGCGATGGCCACCGGATCTTCGCCTTTGACAATCGGCAGCGTGTCGACACCGATCTGGGAGCCGAGAATTTTCAATTGCTCCATCGCGGCGGGGCGGTTGACATCAAGCGACGCCATCAGCACCCGTTTGCCGTCTTTTTCACTCAGGCGTTTGGCCAGTTTCGCGGTGGTGGTTGTTTTGCCCGATCCCTGCAGGCCGACCATCAGGATCGGCGCGGGTGGGTTGTCGATTTTCAACGCACCGGGGGTGCCTTCTCCGGCCAGTACATGCACCAGTTCGTCATGGACGATCTTCACGACTTGCTGTCCGGGGGTAACCGATTTTGTGACGGCCTGACCGGTGGCCTTATCCTGAACGGCTTTGACAAAATCACGCGCAACTGAAAGCGAAACGTCGGCCTCAAGCAGGGCGACCCGCACTTCGCGCAGTGCGGTTTTGACGTCATCGTCCGACAGCGCGCCCTGTTTGGTCAGCCGGTCAAAAACGCCGGACAGACGTTCGGAGAGATTCTCAAACATGCGTAACGCTCCTTTTTGCCATTTTGCCTTGCGACCAAGCGCGGTTTTCGATCTGGTAAGTCCCGTCCAAAAGCAATGGCCCCCGTGGGCGAAACCTCGCTGACGGGGGGCGATCCTTGCACTAGCAACAGGACCGGAAGCACAGAACTTCCGTTGTGATACGGCGGCTGTTACAGTTGCGGGCATTGAGTGTCAAGGAATTTGGATATGCAAAGCGATTGGGATGCCTCGGCCGAGGCGTGGATTGAAAGCCTAAAAGCCGGAGGTGATTTCAGCCGTGTCGCGGTGCTGGATCGCCCAATGCTGGCCGCGGTACGCGCCAGTGCTGCGCAGCGGGTGCTGGATGTGGGCTGTGGCGAGGGGCGGTTTTGCCGTATGATGGCCGAGATTGTGCCGCAGGTGGTGGGGCTGGATCCAACCGTGCGGCTGTTAAGTGAGGCGCGTAAATTAGGTGGGGCACAGTATGCGCAAGGCAGGGCAGAAGATATGCCTTTTGAGGATGGCGATTTTGATCTGGTGGTCAGTTATCTCAGCCTGA
>DDEJ01000137.1 GCA_002336405.1 Rhodobacteraceae bacterium UBA1957 | reverse complement strand
AAAATTTCCCATAGGACCCATTACCTTGGAAAGACTCACTTTAAGAGACATATATATATTAATATGAATCAATTTCTCTTTGGAATGGTTGTATTTCCTGTGATATACAAATCATAAGTACCGGTTGGTACAAAAATTTGCTTTGTGGCGTTTTTAAAGGAGTAACAAGTGGAACTCGCACAAATAAAATATTTCGTTGCTGCTTCGCGCGGTTTAAATTTTACCCGCGCGGCAACGGAGCTTAATATTTCGCAACCTGCATTGACAAAATCAATCAAGAACCTTGAGGTTGAGCTTGGAGCCCCGCTGTTTATTCGCGAAAGACGCAGGGTATTTTTAACAGATTTTGGCCACGAGATGGTGGTCCCAATGCAAAATATTCTCGAAAAAACCCAAGCTGCGGAAAAAGTGGCACATTCGTTTCGGCTGTTAAAACGCAAACCGATCCGGCTTGGGATGATGTCATCAATCAGCCATAAAAAAATCGCCAAACTGATGTCAAGCCATAGTGCAAAAAGCCGTGACAGTGAATTGGAAGTTACCGAAATGTCCTGGCCAGATTTGCAAAAAGCACTGGAAGCAGACGAAATTGATCTGGCAATCATGAACCCGGCCGGACTGCGGGTGGATGACTACACTCTGCGGCCGCTATATAGCGAAAAATATATGATTTTATTACCGAAGAACCATGATCTTGCAGATTTTGAAACTCTGAAACTCTCGCAGCTATCAGGGCATAATTATGTCGATCGGCTGGCGTGTGAAATGCGGACAAAAATGCTGGCAGTCTGTGAGGCATCCGGTATCGAACTCTATGCCAAGTTTCGGTCCGAACGCGAGGATTGGGTCCAATCCATGGTCGCGGCCGGTCTTGGGTTTGCTTTCATTCCCGAGCACGCCGTTTTGGTCGAAAATGTAATCAAGCGTCCCATCAGCGACGCGCAACTTTCACGCCAAATCCAAATCGCTTCAATGCCCGGGCGCAAGTTTTCCAAAGTGGTTCAACAATTCTACCGCGCAGCGACAAGCTATGATTGGTCCTGAACTCCGCACAAGCTGACGTCCAAGAGATCGCAACGGCCCCTTGGACGCTTTAGGCGGGCAATCGTCGTCACAGACTGAGGTGCATCACCTTGGTCAACCGGCGTGCAAATCCCTGCGTATCATGCGGTATTTTACCATCCAATATCTGGGCTTGCTCAAACAACAACAGCGACAAATCCTTCAAAACCTCAGATTGATCTTGCGGCTTGGCCGCCTGCATCGCTTTGATTAGATCGTGACCGCCATTGATTTCTAAAATTTTCGGCGCGCCCTCGAAATTTGGGTTCTGCGCTTTCATCATCCGCTCCATCTGGATGTCCATTCCATTTTCAACCGCCACCAACCGCGACGGGCTGGAAGTCAGGGTCTTGGAAATCCGAGCATCCGAAATCAGCTCGTCAAGATCGGCTTTGATCATCGCGATCAAATCGACAAAATCATCCGCATCGGGGCTATCTTCTTTCGGTGCATCCGCGCCCTTGATACCGTCAATATCGATTTCACCGCGACTGATCGAGATAAATTTCTTGTCTTTATAAACTGGCATCATCCCGATCCAGAACTCATCGATTGGGTCGGTTAAAAGCAAAACATCAATGCTCTTGGCAGCAAAGCCTTCGAGGTGTGGGCTCACGACCGCTTTGGCCATGTCATCAGAGGTCAAATAATAGATATCTGACTGCCCATCAGGCATTGCCTCGATATAGGCTTCCAATGAAATCAGAGCGCTTTTTTGCGACGAGTGGAACCGGCAAATCTCAACAATTTTTTCGCGGTTTTCATCGTCCTCATACAAGCCCTCTTTGATCACTTTGCCAAAATTGCCCCAAAACACGTCATAGGCGTCGCTGTCTTTCTTAATCTTCTTCTTGATTTCGGACATGACCTTTTTAACGATTGCCTTGCGGATCTTACCCATAGACACGCTTTGCTGCAGCATCTCGCGGCTGACATTCAAATCAAGGCTTGGGGTATCTACCACACCACGCAAAAACCGCAGCCATTTTGGCACCAGATCATTGCAATCATCGGTGATAAACACTCGGTTTATATAGAGGTTTATTTTTGAATTGCGTTCTGGGTCAAACAGATCAAACGGCGGCGTCGAAGGTGCAAACAACAGATTGGTAAATTCAATCGCCCCCTCTGCTTTGTTATGAATGGTCAAAAACGGATCGTCATACGTGGCCCCGACCGAATTATAAAACGATTTATAGTCTTCGGTGCTGATGTCTTTTGGTGCCTTCGTCCAAAGCGCCTCAACCGTGTTTAACGTGGTCATCTCGCCTTTGTCATCGACCAACTTAATCGGATGAGCCACGTGATCAGAGTATTTTTTGACCAGATGCCGCAAACGTACATCGCTGGCATATTCTTTATCTGCCTTTTTAAGGTGCAGCGTAATCGTCGTTCCCGCGGCATCACGTTCTGCAGGTTCAATAGAATAGCCGGTCGCGCCATCACTTTCCCATTTAAACGCTGCGTCGGTTCCAGCTCTTCTTGAAACAACCTCGACCTTATCGGCAACCATAAAAGCTGAATAAAAGCCGACACCAAACTGGCCAATCAGGTTTGTCTCACCGGCGTCTTTGTCACCATTGGCTTGCAAATTATCTAAAAAAGCCTTGGTGCCCGAGCGGGCTATGGTGCCCAGCGCCTCAACCATATCTGCCTCGTCCAACCCGATACCATTATCGGAAATTTTCAGGATCTTTTTCTTTTCATGCGCTTCGAGAACAATTTCTCCTGCAGTCTCTGCCAACAGCGCTCCGTCAACACTACCTTCAACACGGCGTTTATTCAGGGCATCAGAGGCATTTGAAATCAGTTCTCGTAGGAAAATTTCCTTTTGTGAATACAGAGAGTTGATAACGATATCGAGGATTTTACCGGTATCGGCCTCAAACGCATGGTTGGAAATAGTCATGTTAATGTACCTGCCAATGTTGATGTCTGATCGTATTTAAGCGCATTTGAGATGGATTCAATGCTTGTATCAGGTTGAATGTACAAAACCTGTCTTAAATCAACCAGACTGCGCAAGGTCAGGGCTTTAACCTGCCGCAATTGGGTGATGTGGCGCAGGTTTGCGAAAAAACAGTGCCACCACCAGCCCGATATTGATCAAGTTCCACATAATACCGTTCAAAAATGCCATTTGATAGCTGCCAGATACGTCATAGATCCAACCCGACATCCATCCACCAAGCGCCATACCCCAAATGGTCATCATCAGCACAAAGCCCACCCGGGCGCCCGCCTCTTTTGCAGGCATGTATTCGCGTACGATCAGCGCATAACTTGGTACAATCCCACCTTGCGACAAACCAAAGATCAAGCTCACCGTATAAAGTGACACCAAACCGTCGTAGGGCAGATAAAACGCCAACCCAAGACATTGCAACGCAGATCCTAATAGCAGCGTTCGCACCCCACCCAGACGGTCTGAAAGCAGCCCAAAAAAGATGCGGGACAAAACCCCGCCAAACAGCATCAAAGCCAGCATTTCAGCGCCGGCAACAGGCCCATATCCCAGACCCACACAATAGGAGACGATATGCACTTGCGGCATCGACATCGCCACGCAACACGCGACCCCAGCGAAGCCCAAACAGATCTGCAATCGCGCCGGAGACATGCTGATATTGGCGCTATTAGATATCGTCTCAACCGTTGCCCCGACGGCAGCATCTGGCACCTGACGGCGCAATAGCATCGCCAAAAAAGGCACCACAACAACGGTGATCACCGCCAAGGTCAGATAAACCGCTCGCCAACCGCTCTGCGCCAGAACACCCGCCAGCACGGTGGGCCAAACCGCCCCTGACAGGTAATTTGCGCTGGCCACCAAAGCCATTGCGGTCCCGCGCCACTTGAGAAACCAATGCGATATATCTGACATCAAGGGCGCAAAGCCAACCGCTGCAAACAGACCTAAAACAAAATGCACAGCCGCCAGTACGCCAATATCGCTGGCCTGCGTTGCCGCAAAAAAGCTTACCGCAATGCCAAAGCTTGCACCGATCAGCGCGGTTGCAATACCAACCCGGTCCACCCAGCGGCCGATGATGAAATTGCCCAAACCATAGCCCAGCATCGACAACATATAGGGCAGCGAGGTCTCAGCTCGTGTCAGCGCAAATTCTGCTTCAACTGCGGGCATGATTACCACCACAGCCCACATGCCAGCATTGGCCACAAGACCGATCACCAGTGCCACAAGCAACCTCTGCCAAGAATACGCAGTATCAAGGATTTTCAACCTGTCCATCGTGCCACCGTAACCATCTCGGGCAGCTTGTATAGACCGGTTGGTACAGGTTCGAGTAATTGCTTATGACCGCCACTTTGAGTTGACTTTTATCTGAACAGGCAATCCGCTCTTGTGCACAAAAGACGGGTCTTGCCGCTTGGCATAAGGTTAAAACTCACTTTAAATGGGCCTACAGCAAAAAAATTTACACACAATTGACTAGACTGGCTAATTTTTTGCATATCTGAGCTGTTACGAGGTATTAAGCAGATAAACAGGGTTACAACACATGGCTTGGGATAGTTTAAGAACCGGCGTTTCCCATGTCATCGCGACCTATATGAAATACCAAAATCTCTATTCCAGAATAAAAACCGGGGATGCGACAAACAAACCGGGTGGGGCAGAAAAGACCTTTCGCGGCACACCAAGTGTGATCGTCGAAATAAGCGCTGCCGCCCGGGCACGGATGGCGGGTGATAACGCGATTCAAAAGCCGCTGACCTATTCAGCTCTGCGGGCTTAAAACCCAGCCACAAATTTGCAAAACAGCGCAATTGTGGGCTACGCACGCACTGGCGCCAAAAATTCCGGCTTATTTATCGTTGTTTTGGGCTGAAAGATCGGGGCGCGGATCAAGCATGTCCTGCTGCTCTGGGGTCAACACCTTAAAATCTTTGAGTTTCATCGTACCGGCACCGATTAAGATTAACTCATCACCATCCTGATCATAATGGGTCTGTGAATAAAACTGTCTCACAGTCATTTTCACACCGTTTACCGAGATCATTGTCTCCATTTTTATACTGCTCCGTTTTGAGATTTCTTTGTTTACCACCCTATATTAACGAGTGCCAGTGCCGCTTTATCACCGCAAGAGCAAAGGTATTGCACAAAAGCAAAAAGGGGGGGAGTAGGGATAAGCATATGAGGATGTCCAGATGCTTTACACCATAGTGCTGTCGTCTTTAGTTCACCAACCTCCGGAGCCAGATTGATTAGACGATCCCTCTTACGCCACGCGATTGCCAATAAAAAATCATCGATCCTTGCAAAAAGGAACAGCCTGTCAAAAATATGACGCTGTTTGATCGGGATTTTGGGACCGTGACCGACGAACAAGATCACTGGGGTTGCAAACAGCGCAGTATCGACGAATGTGAACCGGTGATCAAAACCGGCAAAATCAGTGGCGCTAATACGCGATCTGGGGCCATAAATGCGGGCAAATATACCACAAATCAAAACACCAATACGATAAAATTGTATCAGATAGCGCAGAATACGGGAACGATATCGATACATTTTTCTGCCCATCCTGCCGATGTCAAAAAAACTGTTCCAAAACAAAAGCCGACGCTTACTTTTTTGCCCTGTCAGCATTGTGCATTTTTATAGACCGCACAATCGAACCACGTTTTAGAATCTGAGAAAGCACAGACCGGATTTGAAACAGCAACCGGGTTTCACCAACTCAATCGATCAATTTGCAATTCTTCCAAAGGCCCTGTTTGACCGTACCATCGGCAAAAGTGAATTTTCCTCTGCCATGGAAACAGCTGTTCTTGAGTTCCCCAACATAGGTATTTCCGTTGCCATAGGTCACTGTGAACGTACCGTTCCTTTGGTCGTCTTTCCATTTACCAAGATATACATTGCCATTGGCAAAGCTATAGCTGCCCGTCCCATGACGTTTGTCTTGCTTCCAAAGACCAACATATTTACGGCCATTAACATAGAAATAGGTACCTTCGCCCGTCCGTTGACCATCTACCCATTTTCCGTCATAACGCGCGCCGCTCGCCCAAAGATATTCACCATGGCCATTGAATTGGTTTTTTTCAAAACGTCCGGTATAAACATCGCCATAGGCGGCACGATAGACGCCCTGCCCCGATTGCACGTCCGCGTTCCAGTCACCACTATAGCTGTCACCGCTCTTGTAACTTTGGGCGCCACGACCATGGCGTTTGCCAGCCCGCCAGGACCCTTCATATTGATCGCCGTTCGGTGCAGTGTGGGTGCCGGTTCCCTCAAATAGATTCGCGGAAAACTCACCGACATAGACACTGCCATCCGCAAATCGATAGTGGCCTTGCCCCATTAGGTCATCATCGCGAAAGTCACCCTCATAGATGCCACCATCCAAATAGCGCAGAGTGCCATAGCCGTTGCGCATGCCGGTCAGCCATGCACCTTGATAGACATCGCCATCCACTGCCGCATAGCGCCCTTCGCCCTCAAACAGGTTATCGGCGAACTCACCCCAATAGCTGTCCCCGTCAGGCGCGATATAAAGGCCCTGTCCGTTGCGCATGTCCAAGTTCCATTCGCCAGCATAACTGCCCCCATCCGCCGCGACGTGATGACCGATTCCTTTGCGAATATCATCGACAAAATCACCGTCATAGGTGCCACCATCCGCATAATCTTCGGTGCCACGCCCATTGCGTTTTCCAGCCAACCATGCGCCTTGGTACAGATTACCCACCACGGCTTCATAGACCCCTTGCCCCTCAAACAGGTTGCCGGCAAAGGCACCAATATATCGGTCACCGTTCGGGGCGACAAACAGACCCTGGCCACTGCCGGCATCGCCGACCCATTCGCCTGTGTAAATCCCACCATCAGGATCGCGATACAGGCCCAGCCCAGCGCGGATATCATCGGTAAAATCGCCGTCGTAAACACCACCGTCGGCATAGGTCTGAACACCCCGCCCGGCCCGTTTCCCGCCACGCCACTGGCCAGTATAATGGTCGCCGTTTACCGCCGCATAAGTGCCGTCTCCATCAAACAGGTCGGCGATAAAACTGCCAATATAGCGGTCACCGGCAGCCGAGTCATACAAACCGTGCCCCCGGCGCATTCCCGCAAACCATTCACCGGCATATGCGCTGCCATCCGAACTGCGATATTGGCCAAGGCCCTCAGCCATATCGTCATTAAAATTACCCTTGTATACGCCCTGATCTACGTAGGTTTGAGTGCCCCGCCCCTGACGTTTCCCGCTCAGCCATGCACCAGAGTACTTTGCACCATCTGCCGTTGTATACGTGCCGTTCCCATCAAAAAGGCTATCAGTGAAATGTCCGACATATGTGTCTCCTTTGGCGGTAACAAAGCTGCCTTGACCCTTATATTGATCAGCCTGCCATGCACCGGCGTACGTGCTGCCGTCAGGATAGGTGGAAACCCCTTGCCCCTGGCGAAAGTCCGCGTCGAAATCGCCGGTATAAACCGCGCCTGAGGGATCTGTTTGAGTGCCGCGACCATGGCGTTTACCACTGCGCCACATACCAGCATAGGTCTGCCCATCGGCCGCGATGTAGTCACCCTGCCCATCAAACGAACCTCGTTTGAATTCGCCAATATAGGTATCGCCCGCGACAGAAACATACAGGCCCTGACCTTCGGGAGAATCCATTTGCCACTCACCCGCATAGCGACTGCCATCAGGATAGATATATACGCCCAGACCATCCACGAGGTCATCGTTGAAATCACCTTCATACACACCGCCATCCGCATAGGTCTGAGTGCCCCGGCCATAGCGCGTGTCTGCCTGCCACGTACCATCATAGATGCCACTATCAGCATCACTGTAGGTTCCTATACCTTCACGTTTGTCATCGCCCCACTGACCGACATATTTACCACCATCAACATAAGCCTGAGTGCCGGTTCCATGACGTTTTCCCGCGCGCCACAGCCCATAATATTTACTGCCATCAGCAGCCGTAAAAGCACCACGGCCGTGAAACTGACCGCCTTTAAACAAGCCGCTATAAATTGCTCCACTGCTCGCATAAAAAGTGCCTTGCCCATCAAATTCACTGCGCTTGAACTGCCCTTTGTACCGGTGCCCTTTAGGCGAGGCATATGTGCCTTGTCCCTGCATTTTTCCAAACGCCCAAACACCGGTATATACCGCGCCATTTGCTTTTGTTAAAACCCCACGCCCATCGTATTTTCCGTTTTTAAAGTCGCCTAGATACGTGGCGCCCGTAGGCGAGATATAGGTCCCAGCCCCATGCTTCAGGCCATCGCGATAAGCGCCGGTATATTTTGCGCCATCCGCAGTACTGCGTACACCTTCACCATGAAAGATGCCGTTCTTCCAGGTGCCAATATACACATTGCCATTGGCTTCACTATATTTCCCCTCACCCTCGAACTTGCCGTTTTTAAATGTTCCAACGTATTTATTGCCATCCGCGTCTGTTACTGTGCGATAGCATTCATCCCATGTTGAGGCAGGCCCCATACAAACAGTACGAGCAGAACTCTGCCCAGCGCTTAAAACAAAAGCAACAAACCCAAGTTGCAAAATAAAGATCACATATTTCATACAAACCCCGTAATAGGCATTTGACTATCCGTATCAGTCATTTCCCCAGTTGTGTAGTCCGAGCGGAGTAAGGTAACGACTTAAAGCTAGTTTATACCAGATTTTTTTGATGCTCATATTAAAAGTGGTATATTTTAAAATTCAGATCAGTCCAAAGTAAAAAATACAGCCCATCGCACTGAACCACCAAAATACTATCGCTCATTACAATTCGCCGGCACCTAAGCAAGCAGTCTCAAGACTTGACTTCCCGACCCCCAAATGTCTTTGATTTCGCATGCGCATTCTGATTTTTTCTCTGCTTTGTTCGCTGATTTCATCAGGCTGTATAGCCGAGGTGAAATTACAGCGGGTGGGCAGCACCCTATTTCACCCTTGGGGCATGAGCCTGCTCAATGACACCGAAGCCTTGGTGACCGAGCGGCGCGGAAAATTATTTCGGATCAACCTGTCAACCGGTGAGCGCCGCGAAATTTCCAACCTGCCAAAGGCATTTACAGAACGACAGGGTGGCCTGCTCGATATTCTTGTTCATAATCCAGACACACCAAAGCCTGACATATACTTCTGCTACAGTCGCCACACTCCAAATGGAGCGGCAACTGCCGTGAACAGAGCAGTACTAGACGGCGATACTTTGGTGCGACAGGACGTTATTTTTACAGCCAATAACAGCTCGTGGGATAGTATTCATTTTGGCTGTCGCTTAGCAATTGTAAATAGACATCTATTTGTTTCCTTGGGGGATCGCGGCCAAAGACACAGTGCTCAAGATGGGCTTTCCCACGGCGGCTCGGTGGTGCGTATTAAGTTGAACGGGACGATTCCAGACGACAATCATAGCAAAGAAAACTGGTTGCCAGAGCTGTTAACCAAGGGCCATAGGAATCCTCAGGGCATGGCGGTTCACCCCAAAACTGACGATATTTGGGTCAATGAACATGGCCCGAAAGGCGGCGATGAAATTAACATTTTACAACCTGGCGAAAATTATGGCTGGCCTCTTTTAAGTTTTGGACAGGAATATTCAGGCGGTCAAGTCGGCGGGGGAGAAACATCGAAAAAGGGATATGTGGATTCGGTCTGGCATTGGACGCCGTCAATAGCTCCCTCGGGCATGGCGTTTTACGAGGGGGGAATGTTCCCGGAATTCGCCGGCAAACTATTGGTCAGCTCGCTGAAATTTCGCAGCATCTATCTGGTCGATATAGACAATGGAAAACCAATAAAAGAAACCGCTATTTTAAAAAATGAAATTGGGCGCATCCGCGATATTGAAATTGCAGCCGATGGAAGTATTCTGATTTTAACAGACGAGGATCGTGGTGGAATTTACCGACTTTACCGATGAGCCTATCAATGCGTGTTATAGGTATACAACTATAACAGATTTCAATTACGGGGCACTCGGGGAGCGTTAAATCACCAAAATATTTAGGGAACGACCGTGGTTCGTTATTTAGGTAAGGATCACATCAAGTCTTTAAGACAATCTGGCGGGAATGAACCCGATCCTAGGGCAGCTCAAAAAACCCTGGCCCTGCAAGTCCGCGCAACTTGGCCGCCATCTCAGCGCCAAGCTCTGCAACATCTTCGGCCGGGGCCGATTGCGCATCACAAAGATGCTCTGATCCGTCAGGGCGCAGAATTTCCCCACGCAACAAAACCTGCCCGCCGTCTTGTGTCGCCAAACCCGCAATTGGAGTTTCACAAGAGCCGTCCAACCCTGCCAAAAAGGCCCGCTCGGCCGCAAGCAAAACGCCCGTTGGCCGGTGATCAATCGCCGCAAGCAGCGCAGAACATCGTGAGTCGTCAACGCGCTGTTCGATACCAATCGCACCCTGCGCCACTGCTGGCAGCATCTCTTCCGGCGCGACCGGCGTTGCTGCAATGTCGGTTAGATGCAAACGGTTCAAACCCGCCATCGCCAAAAACGTGCAGCGCGCCACACCCGCCTCTAGCTTTTTGACGCGTGTCTGCACATTGCCGCGAAACTCAACCACGGTCAAATCGGGCCGGCGCAGTAGCACTTGCGCCTTACGCCGCAAGCTAGACGTGCCCACGAGGGCGCCGGTGGGCAAATCATCCAAATCGCTTACAGTTGGACAAATCAGCGCATCGCGCACATCCTCACGCGGCAGATAGGTCGACAACACCAACCCATCGGGCTGTAGCACCGGCATATCTTTCATCGAATGAACGGCAATATCAATCGCCCCCGAGAGCAGATCTTGCTCGATCTCGCGGGTAAACAGCCCCTTGCCGCCAATCTCACGCAACGGCCTGTCTTGTATGCGGTCACCTGTGGTTTTAATCACCACAATCTCAAACGCCGCGTCGGGCAAATCAAAGGCCTGCGCCAAACGCCTGCGGGTCTCATGGGCTTGCGCCAGCGCCAATGGCGATCCACGGGTGCCAATGCGCAGCGGCGTCTTGGGGGAGGGAAAATTCGTAATCATAGGCTTTGTGTAATCGCGTCAGAGTGCCCTGACAAGCGTATCTCACTTGACATTATGCCTCATGCTGGCGACCACAGGCTAAGCTTAAGGAAATAACATGGCCACACAAAAAACCATCCTGCGCGCTTTGGCAGGTCAGACGCAATCCGTACCGCCAATTTGGATGATGCGCCAAGCCGGGCGCTATTTGCCAGAATATCGCGCAACCCGGGCACAGGCAGGCGATTTTTTGTCGCTGTGTTACAACAGCGAATTGGCCGCAGAGGTCACCTTGCAGCCAATTCGCCGCTATGGCTTTGATGCAGCTATTATGTTTGCCGACATTTTGTTAATCCCACAGGCGCTGGGGGCCGACTTATGGTTTGTCACTGGTGAGGGACCGCGGCTGTCGACAGTGACCAGTGCGGCAGATTTAGACCAGCTCAGACCCGCCGATGAAACCGATGCCACGCTCAATCCGATTTACGAAACATTGCGGATTCTGTCGCGCGCGCTTCCTGCCGAAACCACACTTATTGGTTTTGCCGGTGCGCCTTGGACAGTGGCGACTTATATGATTGCCGGTCGTGGCACCCCAGATCAGGGACCGGCGCATAAATTGATGACAGAAAACCCAGACGTGTTTGAAAGGTTAATTGATCTGTTGACCGAGGCCACGATTGACTATCTCAGCAAACAGATTGACGCCGGTGCCGAAGTGGTAAAATTGTTCGACAGCTGGGCCGGATCTCTGAAGGGCAATGATTTTGAGAGGTTTTCGTTGGCGCCAATCCGCAGGATTATAACCGCGCTGAAAGCCCGCCATCCCAACACACCGGTAATTGCTTTTCCCCGCGAGGCTGGAGAGAAGTACTTGGGGTTTGCCAAAGCCACCGGAGCAGATTGTCTGGCCTTGGATAATTCGGTTGACCCCCAGTGGGCTGCCGCACATCTACAACCAGATGGCTGTGTGCAGGGCAACCTAAAATCATCACATATGGTCAGCGGGGGTCCGGCTTTGGTCGAAGACACAAAGCGTATTGTGGCCGCATTCCGCAACGGACCGCATATTTTCAACTTGGGACATGGGATCACCCCGCAGGCTGATCCCGATAATGTTCAGCGTATGATTGATGCTGTGCGCGACAATTAAGCCGCTAGCCGTGACCGGCGAGCATCCGCAAAAGTTACCAACTTGCGGCGGTTCGAATCCCAAAGATGCAGTTTGACTGAACGGAAGCTCTGCATAACCGTCAAACGCTGTTGCGA
>DDEJ01000133.1:10505-10625 GCA_002336405.1 Rhodobacteraceae bacterium UBA1957 | reverse complement strand
CCATCAAACCGTGGGAGCAAACACTTCCCGCCTGAGAGTAAAAAAGGAGGGCGTGGGCGTCTGATAGGACAGATCAAAGGTGGAATGAATACAAAACGCCACGCAGTTACAGAAGGCAAC
>DDEJ01000133.1:9894-10169 GCA_002336405.1 Rhodobacteraceae bacterium UBA1957 | reverse complement strand
CAGAAGGCAACGGGCGTCCTGTCCGCTTCTTTATTACGGCTGATCAAATCAGCGATTATACTGGTGCAGCTGCATTGATGCACGGCCGACCAGAGGCGGATTGGTTACTTGCAGATAGGGGATATGACGCCGACTGGTTTTGAGAAGGCCTGATAGAATGGGGAACTCGTCCCTGTATCGCTGGGCGAAAATCACCCAAGACGACCATCAAATACGATAAGAGGCGCTACAAACGCCGCAAACGTATCGAACGCATGTTCGGCAAAATCAAAGAC
>DDEJ01000133.1:9693-9819 GCA_002336405.1 Rhodobacteraceae bacterium UBA1957 | reverse complement strand
GCGTCCTGTCCACTTCTTTATCACCGCTGGTCAAGTCAGCGATTATACTGGTGCAGCTGCAGTGACGAACGGCCGACCAGAGGCGGATTGGGTACTGGCAGACAGGGGATATGACGCCGACTGGTT
>DDEJ01000133.1:9129-9548 GCA_002336405.1 Rhodobacteraceae bacterium UBA1957 | reverse complement strand
CGCAACCCGCTACGACAGAAGCCCGACAGTATTTCTCTCAGCCATAATGCTCGCCGCAATCGTTATATTTTGGTTATGTGTCCTGAGCCTAATAAGTTTTGAGGTTTCAATTGAGGCCCCAGCTTACTGCGTTTTGCTCAAATCGCACCACTTGGCAGATCAAAGAAGCGTTAGCATGGCACAGATCGCTAACGAACCTATGGTGGACTTAAGCCGCCCCGTTGCGGCAGCTTATTACCGCGGGCTTTGCACAACCCAATCCAAGGCATTTTCCATTGCCGCCTTGGCCAGTTCAACGGAAATGGTCGCAGCCTTGCCAGCGCTGGCCATGGATGTGCAATTCTCAATATGCAGCCCTTAACTAAGCAAAGCTCTGAAGCCGGCACTTTAGCTAGGCTTCCTATTGCTGACCCTCTGAC
>DDEJ01000133.1:5779-8775 GCA_002336405.1 Rhodobacteraceae bacterium UBA1957 | reverse complement strand
CACAGGCCATTGCGTATGACAAATCCCAACCGCGCCAGTTGGTCCAGCATTTCGTCGACGCATGCCGCGAACACTTTTCTGATGCGAGATCCGAGCGATGTATCATTGACGAGGACACCGCATGAACCAGATTTGTGGGTCAATAATTTATGGAAATTCCAATTTCTAAATGGCATTCCAAGCCGGACATGCTTGGTATCTCACCCGATCAAAGGGCGAATACGGTCGATAGCACGCAAGATGTTCTCGGTACTGTTGGCATAAGAAAACCGCACAAAGCCTTCGCCGTGCACCCCAAAACTAGTGCCGGCAACCGTGGCAACACCGGCTTGATCTAAAAACAGATCCTGCGCCTCTTTCGCACTCAGACCAGTGCTGGAAATATTAGGAAAAGCGTAAAATGCGCCCGCTGCATCTGTACAGCGCACGCCCGGCAGATCATTCAAAGCCTCAACAATCACCCGGCGCCGGCTGTCAAACTGGCTTACCATCTCAACCACGGCATCCTTGGGTCCAGTCAAAGCCGCAAGTCCAGCAAACTGCGCTGCAGCGTTCACACAAGAATGGTCATTGATGCACAGGCGGGTCACCGGATCAACCATGGCGTCCGGCCAAACTGCATAACCCATGCGCCAGCCGGTCATTGCATAGGTTTTCGACCAACCGTCCAGAACAATCAGACGGTCCCGAATTTCGGGATAGCTGAGCAGGCTGACATGCGCGCGGCCATCATAAAGCATCTGGCTGTAAATCTCGTCCGATAAAAGCGCCACTCGCGGGTGCGCGGCCAGTCCTGCCACAAGCTTGTCAATTTCGGCCTTTGGCGTGACCCCGCCAGTTGGATTGGCCGGACTGTTCATAATAATTAGCCGCGTACGATCGGTAATTTGTGACAGAACCGTTGCCGCGTCAAAGGCAAAACCGTTCTCTTCGCGCAGCGCAATCGGAACCGGCGTCGCACCACTGTATTGAATGACGGATTCGTAAATCGGAAAACCGGGGTTGGGATACATGATTTCAACCCCCGGCTCCCCAAACATCAACACCGCAAAAAACATGGTCGGCTTACCACCCGGAACCACAATCACATTGTCGGGATTAACCGTTGCGCCATGCCGGTGGTGCAGGTCTTGCGCCACAGCCTCGCGCAGTTGCGGCAAACCATTGGCTGGCGTATACCCATGATGGCCGTCTTTCAACGCCTGAATACCCGCCTGAACAATGTGCTCAGGGGTCCTAAAATCCGGCTGACCAATGCCTAGATTGATGATGTCATGCCCCTCGGCGGCAAGCTTTTGCGCCCGCGAGAGAACCACGAAGGCGGATTCGGTTCCCAGTCTGGAAATTCCCTTGGCAAACTGTAAATGTGACATGGTTTCTCCCCAATCACGCTTTGGCGACAAATAAATAGACCGATACACCAATGTCACAGCACTGCACCTCAGAGAGGTGAAAGTTGCGGGACCGCAGCACAACGATTGCGAACAGCTAACAGCCATGTGGATGTCGAAAATGGTCCAGACTGTCAATGAAATCACGGTGCAAGCAATTGGAAAAGGTCGTCATCAAACGTCGGCTGCCCTGTGATAAGCGTGCGCAGGCAATCAACCTATGGCGCAGTGGCTTCACAGGAACATTGTAGAAATGCACTAAATAGGCCAAGCATTAACAAGTTCACACCATCATGCGCCCCTTTTGAGGGCGCCGATTTACCCCGGGCAAGCCCCGTCCCGCAGCACAGGCAAATAAAAAAGGTTGAAAATGACGAAAGACATGACCACCCTCAAGACGGCAATCATCGAGAGATTTGGCACACCCTGTGCGGTGATCGATCTCGATTTGGTCGCTCGCAACATTGTGAAAGCCCAAGAACGCTGCGATGCTGTCGGGCTGGCCAACCGACCCCATATCAAGACCCATAAATCCCCCATGCTGGCCAATCTGCAGATCAAGGCAGGCGCGCTAGGCATCACCTGCCAAAAGCTGGGGGAGGCCGAGGTGATGGCAAATGCGGGCATCACCGATATCATAATCGCAACCAACCTTTTAGGTGCAGCGCGCTCCGGTCGCTTAGCCGCATTGCAAAGCCATCTTCCACTTAAGGTTTGCGCCGACAATACTGTGTCTCTGAGCGCGTATTCAAAGGCTGCGGATCAAGCCGGCCGGCCCATGGATGTACTGATAGAATGTGATACCGGACAAAAGCGTGCAGGCGTTGAGACACCGCAACAAGCCTTGGCGCTGGCCCGGATCATCCGCGATGACCCGTATCTGAATTTTGCTGGCCTGTTGTTTTACCCCTCTCTTGATGGCTGGCCACGCACTCAGCTTTTCTTTGACAACACTGCGGCCGGCCTCAGCGATCTTGGACTGTCTGCCAAAATTGTCTCGACCGGAGGCACCCCAAACTTTGCTCATATCGGGAGTCTGAAAGGTGCAACCGAACATCGTGCCGGCACATGCATTTTCAACGATCGTATGATGATAAAGGCCGGTGTGGCAACGCTTGAGGACTGCGCGTTCCAAGTCTTCACTAGCGTCGTCAGCCGCAGCGGACCAGAGCGTGGCATTCTGGATGCCGGCTCAAAGACATTGACCTCAGACAGCGGAGGTTTGGACGGATTTGGAATGATCCTTGAGCACCCCAAAGCGCGCATCCATAAATTTGCCGAAGAACACGGGTTTCTCGATCTTTCCAAATGCGACCACAAGCCTGCGATTGGCGATATTGTCCGCGTCATCCCAAATCATGTCTGCGTGGCGGTCAATATGGTCGATCAATTGGTGGCGGTGCGCCGCGGTGAAATCGTTGACGTGATCCCCGTCGCAGCACGCGGAATGCTGGTCTAACTTAAGTCCCAATACCACCAATTTTGGCCTGAAAAGCGACACCTGACGCCGGCCAACAGCCGGTCACATCACATGCCAGTGCCGCTGCAAAGAAATTTGCGCTATAAGACCATTTTGCAAAATTGGGCTGAGACATTACAGACACC
>DDEJ01000133.1:4132-5388 GCA_002336405.1 Rhodobacteraceae bacterium UBA1957 | reverse complement strand
TAATAATTTATCCGTCCAATACAGCCTCTAATGCGGTGACAGATGTAAACATCGCAGAGTGCGCAAAAACCGATTTGGTGATCTTGAGCGCCGGGAAATGCGCCGCCATATGGGCAATCACTTCCTCGATCTCGATCGTGACTGCAAACCGCCCGATACAAGAGAATACCCCACCACCAAAATTAAGATGCGCGGGTTTGTCAGGTCGGTTGATGTCAAACTGATTAGGGGCTGGAAAATAATGCGCGTTCCAATGCGCGGCAGCAATATTTGCAAAAACTACTGTACCTTTCGGGATAGAAACGCCCTCTAGGTCGACATCTTCAAGTGCTTCGCGCGAGGTTGACAACGATCTGGGATGATAGCGCATGACCTCGCGAAGCGCCTGCGGCACCAAGGAAGGGTTGCGCCCAAGCATCGCCCAAATCTCTGGACGTGAGGCCAATTCAATCACCGCAATGGCGATTTGATGTGACGAATTATCCGTGTTTGCCTCAGCCAGTTTGACAACCCAATTGCGCAAGTCGTCTTCGGTCAGCTGCCCGGTTTTGGTGGCGCGGATCAATTGTGACAAAAGGCTGTCATTAGGGGTTTGACGGACGGCTGCAATACGGCGGTCAACATACCCTAAAAGTGCCTCGAAACTCTCTGTAACCGCCTGCGTGGTCTCGGGGTTACGGCTGTGCACCTGCTGCACAACATGCGAGCTGCGCGCGATAAATTCAGCATCGGCCATCGGGGCATCAACCCAATAGCAATACACTCGGCTGGGGATAGGATCACACAGCGCCGCAATAATATCAATCGGCCTGTCGCGCGGCAGGCTTGCAAGCGTCTCGTGAACTACTTGCCTGATACCTGTGCGAAACTGTTCTGATCTTTTGGGGCCCATCAAAGTGGTAAGCGGCACCCTCAGGCGACGCCGCTTCTCGCCGCGATTGTGAAACGAAATTGAATGACGCTTATAGTGCAATGCCGGGCCTTCTGGCATGCCGAGCAGCGCCATCAATCCAGGATGCGCAGTGCCAAAACGACGGTTAACAATGGCGTCGCGGCACAGATCATAATCCAAGATTTCAACACCGCGCCCCGAACGCGCAAGTTTGAATTGTTTCGCATAACCCGCCAGCGTTGACAGCGGTGCTTTGCGATAGTGAGGCGCGGAAAAATCAATTTCCGGTAAATCTGAAATGACCGTCATTCTAACAGACCACGTGGTGACAGTTCGGGCGGGCGGCGCATACCGCCGCCTCCAT
>DDEJ01000133.1:1661-3793 GCA_002336405.1 Rhodobacteraceae bacterium UBA1957 | reverse complement strand
CCTCCATCCCTTTTTAAGCGCATATCGCAGCCTCCATACCTTGTGAGGCTCATGCCACTTTGGGTTCCGCGGCGGCCGCTGCAATTGGGATTTCACCCTGAATAGTGGCGCGTTGCATCACGCGACGATGTTTGGCCACCTCGCCAAAATAATCGCTGACGCCATGGTGCAGGCATACCCGATTATCCCACATCGCCATTGATCCGGGTTGCCAAGAAAGTCGACAGCCCAAATGCGCCTGTGTCGAATGTTCATAGAGATATTTTAGCAAGGGCAGGCTTTCTTGCTCGGTCATGCCGACAAAACGCGTGGTAAAGGCCAGGCTGACAAACAGCGCCTTGCGACCGGTGTCGGGATTGACCCGCACCACAGGGTGCGTGGCACCCATCGCGTCATTTTTGGCCAATTCATCCATCGATTGATAGCGGTTTGAATATTGCTGAGGGTCGCCGGATTCGTTTACCGCCTCCAACCCCGTCAACAAGGATTTCATCCCGTCCGAGAGCGTCTCATAGGCAAGATACAAATTGGTAAAGGCTGTATCTGCCCCATAGGGCGGCAATTCTTTTGCATAAAGCGTGGCGCCCAACGGCGGACGTTCAAGAAACATCAGGTCTGAGTGATAAAAACTGTCCCAACTATAACTTTCGCCAGGCTCGCGGATAATCTTGAAAATTTCTGGAATGTCCGGCAGTCCCTTGACATAGGGGTGCGGGATGATGGGGCCAAAGCGCGCTGAAAAATCATATTGTTGCTGATCGGTCAGTTTCTGATCGCGAAAAATCAGCACCAGATGACTATGAAACGCCCGTTTAATCTCGACGAAGGTAACAGCGTCTAAATCAGCCGAGAGATCGACATCAAAAACTTCAGCGCCCATCGCGCCAGTAATCGGTTTTACGCCAATGTGTTGATAGGCTGTCATAGCATGTCTCCAAATTCCTAATTGCAATATATCACACCTAGGATAAGACTCGCGTTAAAAGGGTATTGAAAGGCGACATAAACACAAAGGAAGACGCTATGCGCATTTTGATTGTTCTGGTTCCCGGGTTCTCACATCTGTCGCTTGGTGCCATTTTGGAGCCGCTGCACAGGCTCAAGGCTGTGAAACCCAAAGCAAGATTGCGCATCGAAGTTGGCTCTGTCACCGAGAGGCAAGTACCCTCAAAAATAGGGCTTGATGTAACCTGTGAATTGTCTTTTTCGGACAGTCTGCAGGCGCTTAAAGGACCAGATCGCGCACAGACACTGTTTTTATGTTGCGGGTTGCGCTCACCCTACAAATCTCAGGGTAACATACAAAAATTGTTGCGGCTTGCTCACCGTGCCGGTACCGAAATCCTTGGTACCGGTTGTTCCGCCTGGAAAATGGCCGATGCAGGTCTGTTGCAAAACGGGGCCGGGACGGTGCATTGGACAACATTGCCAGCCTTTGCCGAACGCCACCACAATATTTCTGCGCGCGACGCATTGTTTGTCACTTCAAATCATGTGACCAGCACCCCTGGCGAGGCCGCAACGTTGGATATGGTGATTGCCTTCATTCAAAGGCAGGTCGGCGACGAACTGACCCAACAGCTCTGTGCGCATCTGATGATCAGCTTTCCACGCATGGGAAATACCGATCAGCCACGCGAACAGACCGGATTCTTGCGCAGCGCCCCGCCAAAACTGCGCCAAGCCTTGGGCCTCATGTCAAATCATCTAGAGAACCCGCTTTTGCTGCGGGATATCACGACCAGAATTGGCCTTTCCATCCGGCAGACAGAAAGGCTTTTTGCGGCGCATTTGGGCCAATCACCGAAAGCCTATTACCGCAAGCTGCGAATGCAACATGGGCGGCTTTTGATCGAGCATACCTCTATGTCAATCCTTGAAATTTCATTGGCAACCGGATTTTCAAATCGCCGTATCTTTAGCAAATATTACCGTGATGAATTTGGCTTTCCGCCCAGTTTCACGCGAAGGGTGCCTTAGATCGAAATGATTGGCGTATATAAAGAAACGGTAGTGTTGAGTTCGCAGTAGTGAAATGATTCAAAAAACAACGATTTAAATTTATCGATCTAGTCCTTTTTGATAAATGGATGAGTCGCTTGAAGGCACAGTTCAAATACGCAAGTTTGAAA
>DDEJ01000133.1:599-1339 GCA_002336405.1 Rhodobacteraceae bacterium UBA1957 | reverse complement strand
ATACGCAAGTTTGAAAGAGAGTGACAGCAAAGATATACTTGATCGGCGAAACGATGAACTTACAAGGCAGATGTCACATACAACTGATTTAGTTGAGTGGGATGGGCATAGTGGTTGGTTTGCCTCATCACTCACAAATCCGAACAGATTGCTTGTGATGTGTGTGAAAATGAAAATACAAATGAAAAAGTCGCAATAGTCCGTTTGGATTCAGAAGGTGAAAGAGCACTTATTTCAATAAATCTTTCGCCTAAAATGAGAGGCCAGCGAAAGACAAAAGGATGTTTGAGGGACGCTATATCTTTTTTTAAAACGATTTATTCGAATGTTCGATTTATTGACGCTGAAATAAAGTCCATCAATATCACCAGTCAGCAATCATTTTTAGATGTCGGCTTTGTGTTTGTGAAGGAAGATGCTGATGTCTCGTTTTACGAGTATGTTGTCTGAAACCTTTCAATTGCCTTTTCACTAACGCATTTATACTATTGAGTTTCAATAGTTCCATTCGTAATTGCTCACGAAGTAAATAATTAGAATCGTGTCAGACCGTGACAATAAACACCATATAAATCAATAATTTATATATATGCTACTATTGAGTGGGTGCGGAATGCCCCCGTTGAGTGCTCTGAAGTGGTCGTGCTTTTTAGGACAGGTTTGCGGCTGATCTAAGATGTAGCAGTTTTCTGTTCATGCCGCTTTTCGCATCTTTACTTGGACAAAGTATGCCGCGTCCG
>DDEJ01000133.1:0-203 GCA_002336405.1 Rhodobacteraceae bacterium UBA1957 | reverse complement strand
CCAATCCAGTTATCGCTGATCCGTTTTGCTTGGAAACCGTCGGTGATTTCATGCAGATAGACGGCCGCCTGTTTCAACGACCGCCACAGCCGTTCGATAAAGATGTGGTCCAGATAGCGGCCCCTGCCATCCATTGATATTTTGATTTTGGCTTCCGTCAAAGTTGTGATCCAGCTCGAGCCTGTATATTGACTGCCCTGATC
>DDEJ01000134.1:3377-7508 GCA_002336405.1 Rhodobacteraceae bacterium UBA1957 | reverse complement strand
CGATCTGGCACATGAATCGGCGGGGAAACATGTCACGGGTCGTCCCAATTATACCGATGACATCGCCGAGCCCGCCGGCACGCTGCACGCTTATTTGGGGTTGTCAGACATTGCCCACGGCGAGATTGCCGCCCTTGATCTAGGCGAGGTATTATCCGCCGCGGGGGTTGTGGGTGTGCTGACGTCTCAGGATATTCCCGGCTGCAATGACATCAGCCCCACCGGGTTGAACGACGAGCCGGTGCTGGCCGAAACCAAGGTTGAATTTTGGGGTCAACCCGTATTTGCCGTGATTGCTGAAACCCGAGATCAAGCCCGCCGTGCCGCAAAAAAGGCCAAGATCACTTGGCGGCCCCTGCCCCATGCCTGTGATATTGAGGCCGCGCAAAAGGCCGGCTATCCAAACGTTACCGCGCCACTAAAGCTGGAACGCGGATCAATCGAGACCGGCTTGGACACCGCCGCACACCGCTTACAAGGCCAGATCAGAATTGGCGGTCAGGATCATATGTATCTTGAGGGTCACATCGCCTTTGCCCTGCCCGGCGAGGATGAGGATGTAACAGTATTTTCCTCGACCCAGCATCCCAGCGAAGCCCAGCATATGGTGGCACATGTGTTGGGCGTTGCCGCGCATGCCGTCACCGTCAAAGTGCGCCGTATGGGCGGCGGGTTTGGCGGCAAGGAAACCCAAATGAATATCTTTTGCGCCGTTGCGGCAATCGCAGCCAAGCGTTGGAACCGCCCCGTCAAGTTGCGCCCCGACCGCGACGACGACATGCGCGCCACCGGCAAACGTCACGATTTTATCGTCGATTATGATGTTGGCTTTGACCCGACTGGTCGGATTCAAGCGGTGGATGCGGTGTTGGCTGCGCGGTGCGGCTATTCAGCCGATTTGTCCGGGCCGGTCACCGATCGGGCGCTGTTTCATACCGACAATGGATATTTCTATCCAAATGTACGTCTCAGGTCGCAGCCAATCAAAACCAACAGCGTGTCCAACACCGCCTTTCGTGGATTTGGTGGCCCGCAAGGTGTTTTGGCAGCCGAGCGCATTATCGAAGAGATTGCTTATCATCTGGGCAAAGACCCTCTCGAAATTCGCAAACGCAATTTTTATGGTGAGTTCCCGCGCAATATCACCCCCTATCATCAGACAGTTGAGGATAACATCCTGCCGCGTCTGGTCAGCGAACTTGAGCAAACCAGCGACTATCAGACGCGGCGGCAAGCGGTTCTGGCGCATAACGCGCAAGACAGCAACACCCGTAAAGGCATTGCGCTCACACCGGTTAAATTTGGCATTTCGTTCACCGCAACTTGGTTCAATCAAGCCGGGGCTCTGATCCACATTTATAATGACGGGTCGATCCAGCTTAACCACGGCGGCACAGAGATGGGCCAAGGGCTGCATACCAAAATCGCCCAGATCGTGGCCGACGCGTTCAAAATCGATATCGGCTGGATCAAATTAACCGGCACCACGACCGACAAAGTACCCAACACATCAGCGACCGCCGCCTCAAGCGGCACCGACCTGAACGGCATGGCAGCGCTCGATGCCGCCCAGAAAATTAAAGACCGGCTGATCGAATTCGCAACGCAGCACTGGCAGGTGGCCACAGATCAAATAGAGTTCCTGCACAATCAGGTGCGGATCGGTCAAACCGTGATGAGCTTTGCCGAGTTTATCAAACAGGCCTATATGGCCCGCGTCCACCTGTCGGCAGCCGGGTTTTATAAAACGCCCAAAATCCATTGGGATCGCGCCGCTGGAAAAGGACGCCCGTTTTACTATTTTGCCTATGGCGCCGCGGTTTCTGAGGTCACGATTGACACGTTGACCGGCGAATACCAGATCGACCGCACCGACATTCTGCACGACGTGGGACGTTCACTCAACCCTGCGCTTGACAAAGGACAAGTGGAAGGCGCCTTCATTCAAGGGATGGGGTGGCTGACCACGGAAGAGCTGTGGTGGGATGACAGAGGTTGCCTGCAAACCCACGCACCCTCGACCTATAAAATCCCTTTGGCTTCAGATATTCCGCACCAGTTCAACGTCGCGCTTGCCGATTGGTCAGACAACCGCGAGTTAACCATAAAACGTTCAAAAGCCGTGGGGGAGCCACCCTTTATGTTGGGAATTTCCGTGTTTGAGGCACTTTCCATGGCGGTGGCAAGCCTTGCCAATTACCGTCAGTGCCCCCGCCTTGATACCCCTGCCACGCCGGAGCGGGTGCTCATGGCGATTGAGGCGCTCAAAACTTCAGGCAGGCAAAAATGATCCGTGCCGACGACCTCGAGCAGTTTTTTGCGATGCAAAAGTCTGTCGTACAGATTGTCGTCAAACAGGTACGCGGCTCTGCCCCTCGTGACAGCGGGACCAAAATGTATGTCGCCACCACAGCGTATCTGGGTACCATTGGCGGTGGCCAGTTGGAGTATCGTGCGATCAGAGCCGCTAGATCCCTTCTGAAAAGCCGAGAGGCATCCAAGAATTTGACCATGCCGCTTGGTCCCGAAATTGGTCAATGCTGTGGTGGTCATGTGTCTTTGGAGCTGCACACACTGGACCGCAGCACCAGCGCAGCGTTGGTGCAAGACACGTTGCACCATGAACACACCCTGCCAAATGTCTATATCTTTGGCGCCGGTCATGTTGGGCGGGCGCTGGCGATGGCACTGCAACATCTGCCCTTGGCTGTCTGTTTGATAGACAGCCGGCAAGTCGAGATAGATCAGGCAATTTCCGGCATTCCAACCAAGCTCACGCCGCTGCCAGAGGCCGATATCAGACATGCGCCCCCTGGCAGCGCCTATGTGATCCTGACCCATGATCACAGTCTTGACTTTCAACTGACTGCAGAAGCGCTAAAGCGGCGCGACGCGAGCTATGTCGGGATGATTGGCTCAAAAACCAAGCGCGCGGCATTTATGCACTGGGCCAAAGAAATTGATAAAAACCTCAATACCAAGGCTCTTACCTGCCCGATTGGCACCACGCCTGTTGCCAATAAAGCGCCTGCTGTGATTGCCGCCTTTGTCGCCACAGAACTGCTGACAGCCCTGTCCATCCAGTGAATAGGACAACACGTATTACAACTTGATCTAGACCCATTTTCAGAACAACATCACGCAAGCCCTAATTTTCAGGATGACTTAAGAGCGTCCGTCACTTAACACTCTGGGCGTTCAGGAGCTTATCAGATGCAGCGCAACATCTACACATGGGCCGCCTCACATATCAGGAATGCCAAATGACCCAGAAACCATGTATTTTATGCTGTGCGATTACCGGCTCAGTTGCAACGAAGGCCGATAACCCGGCGGTTCCAACATCCATTCAGGAACAGATCGAAAGCAGCCATGCAGCTGTAGAGGCCGGTGCTTCCATCATACACGCCCATGTGCGAAACGATGACCAAAGCCCCAGCAGTGACCCGGTGAAATTTGCAGCACTGAAAGCGGGGCTCGAGAACCATTGTCCCGGCGTCATCATTCAGCTCTCCACCGGGGGCCGCTCGGGGGCCGGGCAGGCCCGTGGTGGCATGCTATCGCTCATGCCGGATATGGCCTCGCTCTCGGTTGGCTCGAACAACTTTCCGACACGGGTCTATGAAAACCCACCAGAACTGGTCGACTGGTTGGCCTCTGAGATGAAGACCTATGAGGTTAGCCCCGAAATCGAGGCCTTTGATTTGAGCCATATCCTGCACGCCATCGACAAACATCAAAAGGGTCAGTTGTTTGGCAACCTCTACGTGCAATTTGTCATGGGCGTCAAAAATGCAATGCCCGCTGATAAAACTGTATTTGATTTCTATGTAGCTTTGATGGCCGCCCGTGCGCCCAAAGCCGAATGGTGCGCCGCTGGGATCGGTGCAAATCAGTTGCTTGTCAATGAATGGGCAATCGCCGCTGGTGGACATACCCGTGCCGGCTTGGAAGATAATGTGCGCCTTGACCGCAAGACCTTGGCCCCATCTAACGCCGCCTTGATTGCCCGCGCCGCAGAGTTATGCCAGAAATATGACAGGCCCGTTGCGACCCCGGCGCAAGCACGGCAGATTTTGGGCTTGAGGGGGCAATCAATATAACTGCCAATCTTCTATAAGTTGTGATTTT
>DDEJ01000134.1:0-2965 GCA_002336405.1 Rhodobacteraceae bacterium UBA1957 | reverse complement strand
CCGCATAAAACAGTATAATATACTCTTTACATTGATTTGCTAAAATAAAAAGCAAACTAAAGCAAAAGCAATTTGCTAAATTCAGCAATTCGCGCACTTTGGCCCAATTCCTGCATTTTAGGTGCAAAAGATGGAGCTATTCTGCATGTCGAAATCGATTGCAATTACAAGTGGCAAAGGCGGTGCCGGCAAAACTTCTCTCGCAATTAACTTGGCTCTGCGATTGAATGAAAAACGTGGAAAAGCGATATTCTTGGATGCTGATTTTGGCATGGCAAACGGCCATATCTTACTTAAATCTCGTCCGACTTTGGATATTATGGATGTGCTTGTCGACGGCGTGCCAGTGCGCGATGTCTTGCATCTTGGCCCAAAGGGTTTGCGACTGTTGGCGGGGCGCACAGGCGCAACCGAACTGTTGAACCTTGATGATAGTAAGACCGAAGCCCTCATTCAGGCGATTAACACGCTAGAAGATGAGTGTGACTATCTCGTGGTGGACACGTCTGCCGGAGCCGAAAGCAATACTTTGGCCTGCGCCGCTGCTGCGGATCATTTCGTCGTTGTATTGGTAGGGCAAGCAACCGGATTTGTTGACGCCTATGCAATGATTAAAGGTGGCTTTAAGCAACATGGCATCACGAACTTCTCGGTGGTGGTAAATATGGCCGAGTCCAAAGAAGAAGCCCAGTCGCTGTTTGAGACATTCAAGAAAACCGTCCTGCGCTTCATGCCGGTCCAAGTCGACTATTGTGGCTACTTACCTTATTCTCGTGCCTTTTATAACGCGGCCGTCAGTTGCCACCCCGTCGCCACGCAACCTGCCTGTCAAGTCGAGCAAACAGCCCTTGACAATATTGCCGACAGAATTTTAAAGTCTCCGTTAAATCGGGCGATGGCTCAGCGCTATTTTCAGGACGCCCCCCAACAAAACGTGATCAACCTATGAGTGGATACAGCGCTGTCTCTAAAAACATCGAAGAGATTGTCAAACAGCACGAAGGTTTGGTACGCCGGGTGGCGCACCACGTGCATGGGCGCGTCCATTCGGTTGTTGAATATGATGATCTGCTGCAGATTGGTTTCATAGGTTTAATACAAGCAGCACAGCGCTATACACCGCAAGAAGGCGTCACGTTTCCAAATTACGCCGTCCTGCGTGTACGCGGGGCTATGTATGATTATCTCAGAAAAAATTCAAACCTTTGCCGAAAATCCATCCGAATGCAGCAACAGACGCGGGTAGCCCGCGACAATCTGCGACGGGAGTTGCAACGCGAGCCAAGCCAGGGAGAAGTTGCCCAAGCCCTGAACCTGTCAGGCACAGAATTGGCCGAATGGGAACATATCATGGCGGCGAACTTCAACAGTTCGCTCGATGAAGTCTATGATGAGTACTCGACCTTTTTTGCATCCAAAGACACCTCTGCAGAACAGAAAATCGATCAAAAAACTCTGCGCGAAACGCTTTTGGTGGCTCTCAAAGATTTGTCCGAGCGCGAAGCACTGGTGTTGCAGCTTTATTACGTTGAAGAATTCAATATTTACGAGGTCGCGGCGACTTTAGATATCAGCCCGGGGCGTGTATCACAACTGAAATCATCAGCATTCAAAAGAATGCGCGAGGCTCTCGGCGGTGATTTCGAAGAGTTGATATGAAGGACGACTGGGTCCAGACACAGGCGATCCGTGTCTCAGCCCAATCCGCCGAATTGCAATTAATCGGACAGTATGGCAGCCCAGAACTGGTCGTATCAGGCGGGCTTATGAATATCGCTCGCGGCAGCTGTACCTTGCGGATTAAAACCACTGCTGTTCAAGGCACCCAAGGCATCGGTCAGCTAAAAATCGAAGCCATGAGGCCCGTAATGCATGCCGAAGTCACTCTGTCGGCCGCGCAGTTTGACTGTGTTGTGAAAACGCTCCAAGGCTCTTTACCGCGGCCTGCCACGGCCATTCTCGCGTTAAATCAAACCCTCAGTGTCTCTGTTGCAGGGGATCTGTCGATCGATAGCGATCTGTCGTGCACCGTAATGGATATCTCCTGGGTGATGCCACTTCAATAAGGAGACTGCATTTCAACCCGCAGCCCCCTCACTTGGTCCGGCGTTCTAGGTTAGAAACTTCTTGGTAATGTCTGTTTCAGCCTGCATAAGACGGGATCCGGCGCTGAACGCCTGCTGCGCCCGCATCAAAAGGATCAATTCCTCGGTGATATCAGCGTTTGAGCCTTCCAGAAACCCAGACTCGATCCGGCCAAATCCAGCACTACGATCTTGCCAGCCCACATTACTGAACATGCTGGCTTCCACAGTCTCAAAAAACTGGCCCTGCCCACCAGACTGCAATGCGGCCGGATTATCAAAAGCGGCCATCCCAACCTGAGCAAGAGGCGATTCAGACCCTGCCCCGTAGCTCACCAAGATTTGACCTGTATAATCAATTTTCATACCCGCTAAAATGCGACCTTCATTGTCTTGCATTGGAACTTTGATTGGCTCTTTGTTTACATCTAATAAACTACGACCATCAAAAGAAATGATGTCGCCGTCTTTGGTTAATGAAAATGAGCCATCCCGTGTATAAGCAAGATCTGTCGAACCCGGCAACGGACCAAGCATAAACATCCCACGCCCGTTCACTGCCAGATCCAATGTCCCGTCCGTTTGAACCATGCTGCCTTGAACGTGGCTGCGTTTGTTTTCAACCACGCGCGCGGCCATACCTCGATCAACTTCAGAGCCGTTCAAATCGCTGGCATACAGGTCTTCAAACATGGCTTCGCTACGTTTAAAGCCCGTCGTCTTTGCGTTCGCCATATTGTTTGACACCACTTCAATCTGGTGCAAAGCCGCATTAAAGCCGGAGCGGATTTCGTTAAACATATCTTAACCTTTCATTTTCAAAGATCTGCCGGTCTCTTCAGCATTTCTCGAAATCTTTGAATTTTATCGAAATGCCGTGA
>DDEJ01000039.1:9254-20176 GCA_002336405.1 Rhodobacteraceae bacterium UBA1957 | reverse complement strand
TGTCAGGGAGTTTTTTCGCGTGTGTGGCAGGCTTTTCAATCAGGTGAGGCTTGTGTTATGTGCAGTTTTTTCAATAATCCAGCGGGTAGATGAGATTACCCAAGGCTGCTTTGGCAAAATTAGCGCTGCTCTTAGGGTTGGGTTCGGACTGTGGGAAAGCCTATTGCACGGCTCGATTTTTTACAAAAATGCCAGTGGCCCGAAATAATATTACCACAGATACTCACCCCTGCCATTGATCATTAGCAGATGTTGCTGATGCGCGGTGATCAGATTAAAATCCTGTTCCAGACCTTCATTACTGATGGGCAAGAGTAATGGCTCACAACACATCTGTTTTATGAGCCATCCACTGTGTCCGCATGCCGAAGTTGCACTCTTTTTATGGCCAAATTTGATCCTATACGATTGTCGCCTTTGTTGCAGCGCGCAAGTCAGCCTCGGTCACCCCATCGGCGATCTCGATGATTTTCAATCCGCCCTCAACCACGTCCAGAACACCCAAATTGGTGATAATGCGGTTCACCACTGATTTTCCGGTCAGCGGTAGGGTACAAGCGGCTAGCACTTTGCTGTCGCCATGCTTATTGGTGTGGTCCATCACCACGACCACATGGCCGACACCGGCCACCAGATCCATCGCGCCACCCATGCCTTTAACCAATTTTCCGGGAATCATCCAATTCGCTAAGTCGCCGTTTTCAGCCACTTCCATTGCGCCAAGGATCGCCATGGCAATTTTACCGCCGCGGATCATGCCAAACGAAGTGGCGCTATCAAAATAGGCGGTTTGTGGAAGTTCTGTGATCGTCTGTTTGCCAGCATTGATCAGATCGGCATCTTCCTCACCCTCGATCGGGAAAGGGCCCATGCCCAGCATGCCGTTCTCTGATTGCAATGTGACCGTAATGCCATCGGGGATATAGTTTGACACCAGTGTCGGGATGCCGATGCCCAGATTGACATACATGCCGTCTTTGAGCTCTTGCGCCGCGCGGGCGGCCATTTGATTTCTGTCCCATGCCATGGTGCGCGTTCCTTATGCTGCGGGGCGCGTGGTGCGCTGTTCGATACGTTTTTCATGATCGCCCTGAATGATCCGGTTTACATAGATGCCGGGCAGGTGGATATGGTCAGGATCAAACGATCCGGTCGGTACGATTTCTTCAACTTCGGCTACGCAGATCTTGCCACACATCGCCGCCGGTGGGTTGAAATTACGCGCGGCTTTGCGGAAAATCAGATTGCCCGTTGCGTCGGCTTTCCAAGCTTTTATTATGGACAAATCCGCAAAAAGGCCCTCTTCCATAATAAAGGTCTCGCCGTTGAAATCTTTGTGCTGTTTGCCCTCAGCAATCAATGTCCCGACGCCGGTTTTGGTGTAAAACCCCGGTATACCACAGCCCGCAGCACGCATGCGTTCGGCCAATGTGCCCTGGGGGGTGAACTCAAGCTCCAACTCGCCCGACAGATATTGGCGCATAAACTCAGCGTTTTCACCCACATATGAGCTGATCATTTTCTTGACTTGCTTGGTTTGCAGCAAAATACCGATGCCGAAATCATCAACCCCGGCATTATTGGATGCAAAGGTCAGGTCTTTGGCACCGTGATCTTTAATCGCTTGCAGCAACAGCTCGGGGATGCCGCATAGACCAAAGCCACCGGCTGCGATTAACATGTTATCATGTAACAGATCAGCCAGAGCCTCTGTTGCATTTTCATAGATTTTTTTCATAAGGATTTTCCCTCTCAATCGAGCTTGCGTCTTTTGTGACGTTGCCCGTGATGAGAGTCAATCGCGGCGTCTGACAATCCCTGATTTGCCGGCAGCAGACCACAGGTGGCAAGGGCCTGAGAGCTGGCGCAATCAATTATGATCTGCCACCAGATTTTTCCGGCGTCCAGACCTTTCCTGCCCCCGGCCAGTTATTGTGTGGCTGCGGTTTTTTTGGCGGGTGCTTTTTTAGGGGCTGTTTTTTTAGCTGCTGCTTTGGTGGTGGCCTTTTTCTTTGCTGGAGCTTTCTTGCCCTTGCCGGTTTTAGCGGCTTTCTCAGCGATTAAAGCAACGGCCATAACCATGGTGACGTCTGCGGGCTCTGTGCCCTTGGGCAAGGTGGCGTTGATCTTGGCAAACTTAATGTACGCGCCATAGCGACCGTCCATAATATTGACCGCCCCGCCTTGCTCGGGGTGTTCACCGAGTTCTTTCAAAGGTGTGGCGGCCGCCCCACGTCCGCCCCCGCGCGATGCAAGTTTTTTAGCAAGCTCTTCGACGGCACGGTTCATGCCAATGGTAAACACATCCTCAACTTCTTTGATATTGGCGTAGAGTTTGCCGTGTTTGATGAACGGGCCATAGCGGCCAATGCCGGCCTCTACTATTTCGCCATCTTCGGGATGTGGTCCTATTTCGCGCGGCAGGCTTAGCAGGGACAGGGCTTTTTCCAGATCCATCGCGTCTGGTGCCCAGCCCTTGGGCAGGCTGGCTCGTGGTGGCTTTTTGTTCTCTTCTGTGGCTTCGCCGCGCTGTACATAGGGGCCAAAACGGCCCGAGAGCAATTTGATTTCAGCGTCTTGATCATGGCCCAAAATGCGGTCAGCCGAGGTTTCGCCGTCACCATTTATTGGGCGGGTATAGCGGCATTCTGGATAGCCGCCACAGCCGACAAAGCCACCGGTACGTGAAGTTTTCAGATGCAATTGTCCGACACCGCAAAGCGGGCAGGTCCGCGGATCAGAGCCGTCTTCGCGTGGTGGATACAGTTGCGGCGCGAGCGCTGCATCTAAAACGTCGAGCACCTCGGAAATCCGCAGTTCTGAGGTTTCGGAAATCGCAGCTGAGAAATCACGCCAGAACGGCGCTAAGACGTCTTTATAGTTGCCTTGGCCCGCACTGACATCATCAAGCTGGTTTTCCAGCGAGGCTGTAAAGTCGTATTCGACGTAGCGCTTGAAGAAATTAAGCAGAAAGATAGTGACAATCCGGCCTTTATCTTCAGGAATGAGACGGTTTTTATCTTTCCGGACGTATTCGCGATCCTGAATGGTTGTGACAATACTGGCATAGGTAGAGGGCCGTCCAATGCCTAATTCTTCCATCTGTTTGACCAAGGTCGCCTCGGTATAGCGCGGCGGTGGCTGGGTGAAATGCTGGTCTTGTGTGACCGATTTTTTGGTTGCCGCCTCTCCTTGCATGACTTGCGGTAGACGTTTGTCATCGTCGCTAACGCTGTCGTCGCGGCCCTCTTCGTAGATTTTCAAAAACCCGTCAAATAAAACAACTTGCCCTGAGGCGCGCAATCCGACCTGACCGTCTGCGCTGGAGAGATCCACGGTTGTCCGTTCTAATCTGGCTCCGGCCATTTGGCAGGCCAGTGTGCGCTTCCAGATTAGATCATAAAGTTTGCGCTGATCGGCCTCGGTGAGTTTCAGTGCCGAGGCATCGCGGGTCATGTCTGTGGGGCGGATACACTCATGGGCCTCTTGGGCATTTTTGGCTTTGTTTTTGTACACTCGGGGCGATTTGGGTACATAGTCGGCGCCATACCGGTCTTTAATTGCGCCACGCGCTTCGGTCACCGCCTCAGGTGCCATATCGATCCCGTCGGTTCGCATATACGTGATATACCCGGCCTCATAAAGTCGTTGTGCTGCGCTCATGGTCTGCCGCGCGCCCATGCCAAATTTACGGCTTGCCTCTTGCTGCAAGGTCGAGGTCATGAAAGGTGCGCTGGGATTTCTTGTCGCGGGCTTTGCCTCGACCGAGGTAACGGTCAGATCCCGGCTGTTGACCGCCTGAACCGCTATTTCGGCTTGTGTGGCATTTTCAAGGTCGTATTTTTCAAGTTTCTTGCCAGCCAGCATTGTGAGGCGGGCCTCATATTCCTGTCCGCGCGGCGTGCCTAAAAGAGCTTTGACCGACCAGTATTCTCGTGCGTTAAATGCCTCTATTTCCATCTCGCGCTCGACAATCAGGCGCAGACAGACCGATTGCACACGGCCCGCAGATTTTGCGCCGGGTAACTTGCGCCATAAAACCGGCGAAAGGTTGAAGCCAACCAGATAATCCAAGGCGCGGCGCGCCAGATACGCCTCGACCAGCGGGGTGTCGACTTGGCGAGGATTCTTCATTGCTTCAGTGACTGCCGATTTGGTGATGGCATTAAACACGACGCGGCTGACAGGTGTGTCTTTTTTTAGAACTTTGCGTTTGCGAAGGGTCTCTTCTAGGTGCCAACTGATGGCTTCACCTTCACGGTCGGGGTCGGTTGCGAGGATCAGTGAATTGTCGTTTGAAAGCGCATCTGCGATTGCTTTGACGTGTTTACGACTGTCGGCCCCGATCTCCCATTTCATTTCGAAATCATGCTCGGTGTCAACGGATCCGTCTTTTGCAGGCAAGTCACGCACATGCCCATATGATGCAAGTACAGTGTAATCTGATCCCAAGTATTTATTAATCGTTTTGGCTTTGGCAGGGGATTCAACGACTACGACGGGCATAAAGAATTCCTTTCGACTAGGCGGGGAGCGCCTTGGCGCATGACCATGTGGGTCAGTTGGCGTTTTTGTCAATGCACCGAATATTGCAAAGGGGATGTAGCAGCAAATTTTGTTTGAGGGGTTGTAGAGCCCTTTGCTACACTGCGCAAGGGCTCGGTTCGGCATGGGGCTCACCAGGTCAAATAGACTTTTGATTTTTAAGCTAAAGAGAGAAGGCCGCCGGCTTGACGTTTGATACGACCTTCCAACTCAAGATCCACCAGCGCAGGAGACAGAGTGCTGACAGATCCTCCAACATCGCGGACCAACTGGTCCTCTGCGATTGGCGAATGGTTGAGCTTTTCTAGGATTTCCTGATGCAGGTTTGCGGTCTGGCGCAGGCTGCGCTGTGGTTGCCTGATAGCCTCGGGTGGAATATTCGGAGATAAGTTTTGTGTGATTTGTGTCACTGATTTGACGCAGGCAGGTTTGTTTTCTGCGACGGTTAAGGCCTGTACGACATCGTCAATATTGCGGACCAAGACGGCACCGTCCCTGAGCAGCATATTGCAACCCGCAGCACGGGCGTCGAAAGGGTGCCCGGGCACGGCCAGCACATCGCGGCCTTGATCAAGCGCGTCGCGGGCAGTGATCAGGCTGCCAGATTTTGTGGCGGCCTCAACAATGATGACGGCGCTGCACAATCCCGAAATAAGTCGGTTGCGAGAAGGGAAATGGCGGGCTTTTGGCGTCAAACCCATTGGCTGTTCCGATACGCGGGCGCCCTGATTGTTGAGCTCATCGCCTAGTTTGGCATTTTCGGCAGGATATAGAACATCCACCCCACCAGCCATAACTGCAACTGTGCCAGTTTTAAGTGCGCCAATATGCGCCGCTGTGTCTACACCACGGGCCAGCCCTGAAACGGTCACATAGCCCAATTCACCTAAACCTTTGGCCAGATACCGCGCCATTCTTGTGCCCAATGACGAGGCGTTTCGGGCCCCAACGATCGCAATCATCGGACGAAGGAGCGTCTGGGAGTTACCCGTTACCCATAAAACTGGCGGCGGGTTCGGAATTGTCATCAAGGCTTTAGGATAGTCGTCATGGCCAAAGAATATCAGGCGAGCGCGTGCCTGCGCACCGGCCTTAATCTCGGCGCAAACCCGATCGACACTGCAGGCCGCATAGTTTTCAAGGCCGGCTTTTCTAGCGATGTCAGGCAGAGCCTGCAGGGCTGCCACGGCGCTGCCGTGCTCGTGCATCAGTCGAAAAAAAGTGCTGATGCCAACGCGGTGAGAGCGCAAGAGACGAAGCCACGATAACCGGTCTTCTTCCGTGGTGGGGGGGGTAGGGGGTGAGTGGAAGAAACTGTATTTTGGGCCATCATGACTCCGCCATCTTGCGAGATCATATCTACGCCTGATGTGGTTAACAGCAGGTAAACAGAAAAAATTATTTCGCCTTAAGCAGCTGCCCCGCCGATGGTCAAACCACCGATCATCATTGTGGGCTGTCCGACGCCAACGGGCACCCACTGTCCCTGTTTTCCGCAGTTGCCCATACCGGGGTCAAGCGCCATATCGTCGCCAATGGCGCGAATATGCTTGAGCGCTGTCGCGCCGTCACCGATCAGTGTCACGCCTTTCAACGGCGCACCGATTATGCCGTTCCTGACCCGATAGGCTTCGGTGCAGGAAAACACAAATTTGCCATTGGTGATGTCCACCTGACCACCGCCAAATCCAACCGCATAAATGCCGTCTTTCAAATCTGACAGAATATCGCCGGGGGCGCTGTCGCCGCCTAGCATATAAGTGTTTGTCATGCGTGGCATCGGTGCATGTGCATAGCTTTCGCGACGCCCGTTTCCGGTGGCGGCCACCCCCATGAGCCGCGCGTTTTGACGGTCCTGCATGTAGCCGACAAGAATACCATCGTCGATGAGCGTGTTTTTCGCTGATGGTGTGCCCTCATCATCGATTGTGATCGACCCTCGACGGTCTGGTATTGTGCCATCATCAAGAACAGTGACCCCGGGAGCGGCGATTCGTTGGCCCATCAACCCGGAAAAAGCGCTGCTGCCTTTACGATTAAAGTCGCCCTCCAACCCGTGACCAATTGCCTCATGTAATAAAATCCCAGGCCACCCTGGACCGAGAACAATGTCCATCACGCCGGCGGGGGCGGCCTCGGCAGTCAGGTTCACGGTGGCAATTCGCAGGGCTTCGCGGGCCTTGGTCTGCCAGGCCTCTGGTTCCAGCAACCCGTCAAGGCCAACGCGCCCGCCACCACCGGCTGAACCGCTTTCGCGCCGCCCATTATTTTCCATAATCACCGAGACATTCACCCGGGTCATGGGCCTTACATCGCGCAAAATCTGGCCGTCTGGGCGTAGAATTTCAATCTCTTGCAGCGAGGCTGAAATAGTTGCCGAAGCCTGAACGACCCGGGGATCGAGATCGCGACAGAAGGCGTCAATAGCTTTGAGTGTTTCTATTTTAACCGCAAACGGCGCATCTTCCATCGGGTTTTGGTCGCCATACAGACGTCGGTTTGTCGCTTTTGGTGCATCTGCCAAGCGCCCACCACCGTCGTGCACGGCTAATCGGGCGGTATCAGCGGCGCGCAGCAATGCGGCTTGAGTGATCTCGGTCGAGTGACTGTATCCGGTGACATCACCATGAACGACCCGCAAGCCAAACCCCTCAGAGGCATCATAGCTGGCGTTTTTGATCCTGCCATCGTCCAGCACCAAGGCCTCGGACCGGCGTCGTTCAAAGAAAATCTCGCCATCATCCGCACCTGCAACGGCCTGCTGCAAAACTGCCAGAGCTTGTTCTTTTTCAAGATAATCCGCAAACGGACGAAATAAGTCTTGGCTCATAGGATCGTGTCTCCCGAAATAATTTGCCTGAGGGCGTCTGTTTGCCGCAAGCTTCTTTCTTTATTCATTCGCAATAATATGTTCTTAAGGGACACGATGACAATCGGAATCCACTAGATGGCGCGTCTATCTTGGAATATCCCGGTGCATGTTGTCTGTAGCCAAGCAACCGATTTAGGTGAAATATGCGAATGATAGCGAGACTGACAGGCCTAATGGCTACAGTAATAGGGCTGCCCGTTGCAGCACAAGACGGATTAGAAATTATTGGCAGACCTGTCGATAAGCTGCTGGGCTTTCAGCCGGCGGTGACGGAATTGGCCAGAGACGTACAGTGGCTGGACGACATGGTGCTTTGGGTAATTGTGGCCATTACTGTGCTGGTAACTGGCCTGCTGGTGTATGTTATTTTGCGCTATAATGAAAAGGCAAACCCGTCCCCGTCCAGTTTTACTCACAACTCTCCACTCGAAGTGGCTTGGACCGTGGTGCCGATTGTGGTGCTTGTAGGCATTGGTGCGTTTTCGCTGCCGGTGCTGTTTAAGCAGCAAGAAATTCCCGAGGGCGAGATCCATATCAAAGTTACCGGATATCAATGGTATTGGGGATATGAATACACCGACCACGAGTTTGGCTTTGACAGCTTTATGATTGGCGAAGGCCATGTGTTGAACGACGAGGTTGAGGCCGAATTGATCGCGGCGGGTTACAGCCGGGATGAGTTTTTACTTGCGACCGATACCTCGGTGGTGGTGCCGATAAACAAAGTGGTGGTGATGGATGTGACTGGGGCTGATGTGATCCACAGTTGGACCATCCCGGCTTTTGGGGTCAAGCAAGATGCGGTCCCGGGTCGGATTGCACAACTTTGGTTTAAAGCTGAGAAAGAAGGCGTGTACTTTGGCCAATGCTCCGAACTATGTGGAAAATCACATGCCTACATGCCGATCACGGTGAAGGTCGTTAGTCAGGAAGTTTACGATGCTTGGTTGGCGGGAGCGATTGATGAATATGCGGGTACACCGCTTGATTTTCAAGTCGCCACTGCTAACTGAAAGCGTTCATTATTCTGACCTGAAGCGAGAGAAAACCTATGAGCATGAGTGATGCCAGCATGATAACGCGAGCACCAAGCCAAGAGGCGGGCTTTGGCGATTATTTCGCTCTTTTGAAGCCTCGGGTGATGTCGCTTGTCGTATTTACGGCCATGGTGGGCCTGTTTGCCGCGCCCATTTCAGTGCATCCGATTGTCGCGTTTGCGTCGATTCTGTTCATTGCTATCGGTGGTGGCGCATCTGGGGCGTTAAACATGTGGTGGGATGCCGACATCGACGCGATTATGCGCCGGACGCGGTCGCGGCCAATCCCTTCAGGTAAGGTGATGCCTGACGAGGCCAAGGCGATCGGAATTGCTTTGTCGGGGTTTTCTGTGGTGTTGCTGGCGTTGGCGTCCAACTTTGTTGCCGCAGGGTTATTGGCCTTCACGATCTTCTTTTATGTGGTGATCTACACGATGTGGCTCAAGCGCTGGACACCACAGAACATCGTAATTGGTGGAGCGGCAGGGGCATTCCCGCCAATGATTGGCTGGGCGGTTGCAACGGGCGGTATAAGCCTAGAGAGCGTGCTGATGTTTGCTTTAATTTTTGTGTGGACGCCACCGCATTTCTGGGCTTTGGCGCTGTTCATGCGTAACGATTACGACGATGCAAAAATCCCGATGTTGACGGTGACCCACGGACGGCGCAGCACTCGGAACCATATTTTGGGGTATACATTAGCGCTTGCGGCCGTTGCTATCGGGACGGGGTTCACCTCACTTGGTGGGCCGGCCTACATAGTGGTGGCCGTAGTGCTCAATATTGCGTTCATCAAAGGTGCGGTTGATATTTGGCGGCGGGACGAGGCCGACAGCGAAGGTGATGACTTCAAGATTGAGCGCGGTTTTTTCAAATTGTCGCTGGCGTATTTATTCTTACACTTTTGTGCGATTTTAATTGATCCGCTGTTGGCTCACATTGCTGGGGGGATGCTTTAATGAGTTTCGACCGTCAGCATGAAATCCATACGCGTCGTTTCGGCCGCAACTTGGGTGTTGGAGCAGTTCTTTTGATGCTGGTGGGGATCGTGTTCGGCCTAACTGTTGTGAAAGTGACCCACGTCGAGTTTGAGGTTCCAAGCGACGAGGTGTCGAAGTGACTGCAATGAGCGGAAAACAACGCACTGTATTTCAGACCGTCGGTTTGGTGCTGGTTATGGGCGGCTTGGCCTGGGCTTCTGTGCCGTTCTATGACTGGTTTTGTCGGGTCACGGGGTTCAGCGGTGTCACTGCGGTGGCGAGCGGTGATTCTGAAGTCATTTTAGACAAGACGATCAAAATACGGTTTGATGCCTCGCTCGAGCGCAATATGCCATGGGATTTCAAACCGGTTCAGCGTGAAATGACCTTGCGCATCGGCGAGACCGGGCTTGCATTCTATGAAGCTTACAACCCAACAGACCGACCCGTCGCCGGTTCTGCCAGCTACAATGTCGCCCCGTTTGATGCGGGCGGATTTTTTGCGAAAATTGACTGTTTTTGTTTTGAAGAACAGGTGTTACAACCTGGCGAGCGGGTGCAGATGCCTGTGACGTTCTACGTGGACCCCGCGATTGTCGAGGACCGTGATGCAAAATACGCTAAGTCAATCACTCTCTCGTATACCTTTTACGAGATAGATCTACCGCAAGAGGCTCAGACGGCCCTATTGCAGCCCGAACGAACGAAAAAAAACTAGGCATTCCGAAGAGGGATTTACCAAATGGCACACGTTAAGAACCACGATTATCACATTCTGAGCCCCTCGCTCTGGCCTTTGGCTGGTGCGGTTTTTGGGTTTATCATGCTGTTTGGTGGCGTGCTGTTTTTACACGATCACGGACCCTATATGCTGTTGATCGGGTTCGTTGGCGTCTTGTACGTGATGTACGGGTGGTGGGGTGAAACCGTTGCTGAAAACAAAGAAGGTGACCACACACCAGTTGTGCAAATCGGATTGCGTTACGGCTTTATTTTGTTCATCACCTCTGAGGTGATGTTCTTTGCGGCTTGGTTCTGGAGCTTTTTCAAACATGCGATGTACCCGATGGGCCCCGACAGCCCGCGCGTAGACGGTGTTTGGCCTCCGGTTGGTATTGAGACGTTTGATCCGTTTCACCTACCTTTGATCAACACGTTGATTCTGCTGTGCTCGGGTGCTGCGGCGACTTGGGCCCACCACGCTTTGGTCCATGAAGAAAACCGTGAAGATATGAAAATGGGTCTTTGGATAGCCATAGCCCTTGGAGCGATATTTACCGGGTTCCAGGCCTATGAATACAGCCATGCTTCGTTTGGGTTTTCAGGTAATATCTATGGCGCCAACTTTTTCATGGCCACGGGTTTCCACGGGTTTCACGTCCTTGTTGGCACTATCTTTTTGTTCATCTGTCTGATGCGGACTTACCGCGGTCACTTTACCGCCAAAAGCCACATCGGCTTTGAGGCCGCGGCGTGGTATTGGCATTT
>DDEJ01000039.1:0-8919 GCA_002336405.1 Rhodobacteraceae bacterium UBA1957 | reverse complement strand
GTTGATGTGGTGTGGCTGTTTTTGTTTTTCGCAGTCTATATCTGGGGCGGTTAAACTTGATGGTTTGTGCTTGAACAGGCGCTGCGAAACCGACTAATGAAAGCGCGCAGCTTTTCTGCGCGTTTTTTCCGTTTAAGGACCGTTTTTGATTATGAACCGCCTCATTCCTCCCTTGATCTTTGGGCTGGCCGGTATCGCGGTGCTGGTATCTCTGGCGATTTGGCAATTTCAAAGACTGCATTGGAAGAACACCATTCTGGCGGATATCGAAGCCCGCATTATTGCTGAACCGGTCGGGGTGCCTGCACGACCAGACCCGGTGACAGATCGCTATTTGCCAGTGGAGGTTAGCGGCCGTTTGGGCACGCCGTTTCTTCGCATCCTCGCCAGCCGCAAAAAAATTGGAGCAGGCTATCGTGTTATCAGCCCCTTACAGTTGGCTGACCGGCTCATTTTGGTGGATCGAGGGTTCATCAAACTTGCCGATGATGTACCTGCGGTTCCAGACCAACTGGTGACATTTACTGGCAACCTGCACTGGCCAGACGAAGTCGACGGGTATACGCCAGTGCCTGATTATGATGAAAACATTTGGTTTGCGCGTGATGTGCCGGCGATGGCGGCGGCGCTTTCTACAGAGCCGATTTTGTTGGTGGTCCGCACATCCTCGCTTTCGCCACCGCAACTATCTCCAATGCCGGTCGACAGCAAAGGTATTGCGAATAATCATTTGCAATATGCACTGACATGGATTTCTTTGGCAGTGATCTGGTTGTGCATGACCTCATTTTATATAATCCGAACAAAGCCCAAAACAGAAAGCTGATGTGAAATGCGTTATATCTCGACCCGTGGAGCCGCCCCGGTTTTAACCTTCGAAGAGGCGATGCTGACCGGGCTTGCCCGTGACGGAGGTCTGTATGTGCCTGAGACGATCCCGCAGATGAGCCATGGCGACATCAGCGCTTTGCAGGGGCTAGATTATGAGGAGGTGGCATTTCGGGTGATGCGGCCGTTCATAGGCGACACGTTCAGTGATGCCGAGTTCAGCGATATTATCACCCGTGCTTATGCCGGGTTCGGCCACAGGGCCCGGGCGCCTTTGGTACAGCTGGACAATAATCACTTTCTGCTTGAGCTGTTTCACGGGCCGACACTTGCATTCAAAGACTTTGCGATGCAGTTGATCGGACAGATGTTTCAGTCCGCTCTGCAACGCCGTGGCGAGCGGGTGACCATCGTTGGCGCCACCAGTGGTGACACCGGCAGTGCCGCGATGGAGGCGTTTCGTGGGCTGGATGCTGTCGATCTGTTTATCATGTATCCCCACGGCCGGATTTCAGAGGTTCAGCGCCGGCAAATGACAACACCAAGCGAAAGCAATGTCCACGCTTTGGCGATGGATGGCGATTTTGATGCTTGTCAGGCGCGGTTGAAAGAAATGTTCAATGATTTTGCCTTTCGAGACGGGGTGCGTCTGGCTGGCGTGAACTCGATCAATTGGGCCCGGGTGCTGGCGCAAGTTGTGTATTATTTCTCAGCGGCAGCCACCTTGGGCGTCCCTCAGCGCAAGGTCAGCTTTACAGTTCCAACCGGCAATTTTGGTGATATTTTTGCAGGCTATATAGCCAAGCGTATGGGGTTGCCGATTGACCGCCTGATCGTGGCAACCAACCAAAACGATATTCTGCATCGCTGCCTGTCCACTGGGGTCTATCAGACCGATACGGTGATCCCTTCGATTAGCCCGTCAATGGATATCCAGGTCAGTTCGAATTTTGAACGAGCGTTGTTTTATGCCTATGACGGTGATGGCGCGGCAATCTCCCGAATGATGGACGGCTTGAAATCCGAAGGCGGGTTTGAAATCAGTCAGGGCATTCAGCAAAAACTATCCGAGGATTTTGGTTCCGGACGCGTCTCTGAGGCTGAAACATCGGCGACAATAGCGGCCCACTGCAAGTCAACGGGCGAAATTCTTTGCCCACATTCAGCGATTGGGGTCAACGTGGCCGAGGCGTTGCGCGACCCGCATGTACCGATGGTGACCTTGGCGACCGCACATCCGGCCAAGTTTCCTGATGCGGTTGAGGCAGCCACATCGCAGCGTCCCGAGTTGCCGGAGCGCATGGCCGATCTTTATAGCCGATCCGAGCGGCTGACGCGCGTGGCTAATGATCTGGCGCCATTGCAACAATTGATCAAAGAAAGAACCTTACATTGAGCGTAGAAATACATACATTATCCAACGGTTTCCGCATTGTGACTGAACATATGCCGGGGCTGAAATCTGCCGCTATTGGGGTCTGGGTGGGGGCTGGCGGACGTCACGAGCGGCCCGCGCAAAACGGCATAGCGCATTTCCTTGAGCACATGGCATTCAAAGGCACCAAAACCCGCAGCGCCCTTCAGATTGCTGAGGCCATCGAGGATGTGGGCGGCTATATTAACGCCTATACTTCGAGTGAGGCCACGGCGTACTATGTCCGCCTGCTTGAAAATGATGTGCCTCTTGGGCTTGAGGTGGTCTCGGATATTTTGCTCAACCCGGTATTTGATGCGCGCGAAATAGAGGTGGAGCGGGGGGTGATCCTGCAAGAGATAGGGCGGGCATTAGACACGCCAGATGTTGTGATTTTTGACTGGCTTCAGGAACAGGCCTATCCCGATCAGCCGTTGGGGCGCTCGATCCTTGGCCTTGAGGAGCGGGTTAAAGCGTTTTCGCGCGAGGATCTCTCGGCGTTTGTCTCAGAGCATTATGTCCCTGGACAGATGATCCTGTCGGCCGCCGGCGCGGTTGATCATGATCAAATCGTGCGGCAGGCCGAGGTGTTGTTTGGGCATCTGCCATCTGCGCCGTTGATTGCACCCAGCAAAGCCTTGTTCAAGGGCGGTGAAGATCGCCGCATCAAAGACCTTGAACAGGCGCATTTTGCGCTTGGGTTTGACAGCCCAGGTTATCAGGAATCCGAGATTTATACCGCGCAGATTTATTCGGTGGCATTTGGTGGCGGCATGTCGAGCCGGTTGTTTCAGGAAGTACGCGAAAAGCGCGGGCTGTGTTATTCAATTTTCGCCCAAACTGAAGCGTATGCTGACAGCGGTATGACCACGATCTATGCCGGCACAGGCGAGGACCAATTGGCTGAATTGATGACCATTACTCTGGATGAAATGCACCGTGCTGCTGATGATATGAATGATCAGGAAGTGGCTCGGGCACGTGCACAGATGAAAGCCGGGATGCTTATGGGCTTGGAGAGCCCCTCGTCGCGGGGCGAAAGGCTGGCGCGGATGGTACAGGTTTGGGGGCGTGTCAAATCTCTTGATGAGGTGGTCGAACAGATTGATGCGGTGACCACTGCAGACGTCCGTCAGTTTGCCGCAAATCTGGTGAGCAAGGCTCCGGCGGCAATGGCGCTCTATGGCCCTGTTGCAAAGGGGCCAACTCTTGATGCGCTTAAGTCGCGAAACGCTGCCTGATGTTCCTGTTCAAACGTAAAGTTCAGATCGTCACCGACCGCCTGATGTTGCGCTTGCCGCTGCATCGCGATTATCGGAGTTGGTCTGAACTGCGCTTGAACAGCAAGGCGTTTCTGACGCCGTGGGAACCGAGCTGGGCTGCGGATCATCTATCGCGGAAGTCTTTCGCGAACCGTGTCTATTGGGCGCAGCGATCGGTCTCAGCCGGTTCGGGCATTCCGCTGTTTATCGAGCGCCAGAAGGATGGTGTTCTGTTGGGGGCGGTGACGTTGGACAATATGCGCCGCGGGCCGGCGCAGGCGGCTACATTGGGTTATTGGATTGGTGCGCCCCATGCGCGGCAGGGCTATATGCGCGAGGCTTTGACAGCATGTCTGGATTATGCCTTTCAAAAAGAAGGTCTTAGTCGGCTTGAGGCTGCTTGTCTGCCCGAGAATGTGGCGTCGCGGGGCGTGTTGGAAAAAAGCGGCTTTAAATATGAGGGGGTGGCGCAGAGCTATCTTCAGATTAATGGCCGGTGGCGTACGCATGTGCTCTATGCGGCGCTGCGCTTTGACCGTCGTGGGCGTACCAGTGCAGGCTAATCTGGCGCTTTCTGACAGAATGAAAATGTAATCGAGGGTCTACATCATGCCTTTATATCCCGCTGACGCAGCGTTCATCCAAACATTGCGCTCTGGCTTGCCCGAGCGATTGTTCAAACCCACCGAGGCCCGTTATCTTGAAGAACCGCGCGGGCGTTATGTTGGTCAGTCGGGTGTGCTTGTTCTGCCTGAGAATACTGAACAGGTGGCGCAGGTTTTGCGTATGGCCAACATGGCGCAGGTTGGGGTCGTGCCATATGGGGGCGGCACTGGTCTTGTTGGCGGGCAGATTGCGCCTCAGGGTCCAGCCCCGGTGATCTTGTCGTTGGAGCGCATGACGGCGATCCGGGCCGTGTACCCGACTGAGAATGTACTGGTTGCAGAGGCGGGCTGTATTCTGGCCAACGTTCAGGCCGCAGCCGAGGCCGAAGATCGATTATTTCCGCTGTCGCTCGCAGCAGAAGGGTCGGCGCGGATCGGTGGTAACCTAGCCACGAATGCGGGGGGGGTGAATGTTTTGCGGTATGGTAATGCACGGGATCTGTGTCTCGGGCTTGAGGCGGTGCTGCCTGATGGTGCGATTTGGCATGGATTGTCACGTCTTCGTAAAGACAACACCGGCTATGATTTGAGAAATCTGCTGATTGGGTCTGAGGGCACGTTGGGGGTCATTACAGCAGCCGCGTTGAAACTGGCGCCGCGCCCGGCGCACAGTGGCACGGCGCTTATGGTGGTGCCTGATCCACAGTCGGCGCTGGCTTTGCTAGGCATGGCACGGGCACATCTGGCCGAGGGGATAAGCGCATTTGAGCTGATCCACCGTCAGGGGTTGGAGTTTCTGCGTGAAAAGCTGCCCGACATGCGACAGCCCTTTGCCGACAGCCCTGAATGGATGGTGCTGATAGACGTCGGCTTGAGCCGGGGCCATGACCCAGCGAACGCTTTGATGTACTTATTTGAACAAGCCCAGAACGCCGGGTTGGTTTTGGATGGGCTAATTGCGCACTCGGAGGGCCAGCGCAGTGATTTCTGGGCGCTGCGGGAACGCATTCCCGAAGCCAATCGCCTGATTGGTGCGGTGTCAAGCCACGATATTTCTTTGCCGCTCTCAGCGGTGCCGGAGTTTATTCGCCGCGGCCCAGAAGTGATTGCAAAAATAGGTGCGTTTCGGATCAATTGCTTTGGGCATCTGGGTGATGGCAATATGCATTACAACGTCTATCCGATTCCGGGTCGAAACAGTGCAGACCATTTAGAGGAACGTGACGATATCAAGCGCGTGGTGCACGATTTGGTGCATGAGATGCAGGGGTCAGTCAGTGCCGAGCACGGAATTGGGCGCCTGAAAGTTGATGATCTTGAGCGCTATGCCAACCCGGTCAAGCTGCACGCAATGCGTGCGATTAAAGCGGCTCTGGATCCTAATGGTATTATGAACCCCGGTGCAGTTTTGAGATAAATAGGTGTTATAAATACTTCGGAATTACCTTGGAAATTGCTATTTGCGGCGCAGGCTCTTGCCAGCGCACCCTCAAATGAGCCATTGTTGCCACGGGGACTTGTGATGCCTCTGAAAGTTAAGTTCGCTGTGACGAAACGGCTGCTATAATGAGACGCAGTTTGAGAGCAATGACCAGATGAATATTAATAAAAACCCAGAAAATATAGCAACGTTAGAGCTCGAGAGGCGCATCCATGCGAGCAGGGTCAAGCTGAGTTGGTTGTTAATGAAGGGTCTGGCGATATGGGCGTCTTTATCTGCCCTGACCCTCTTTGTCTTGGACGCGCTTCGTAGCGCGTCCATTATGGCGGCTTTGGCCGTGCTTTGGGTGGGGTGTGTGGTATTATTCCAACGTGGACATCACAGCTTTGCGCGGTTGGCGAGCCTATTTAGCCTGTCGTTGGTGCTTTTAATTGCAACTATATTCAACCATCAAGCATTGGATCTTCACAATCTCTTGGTACCGGTTGCGGGTCTGCCTTTTGCGGTGTTGTCATGGCGCAATGAACGCCATTGGGTCATCTTCTTTGTCTTTTTTCCGTTTTGTCTCTGGGTTGCCTCTGTTGCTTTTGGTCTTGCGGGTGCGTCCCAAGCTTTGTTTGATATAAATACGCTTGAGCCTTGGCTAAGCGTTGCTAGTACCAATGCGTGCCTCGCAGTGATCTTTGCTGCCGTGGTGATCTTAGAAATGTTTCACTTTAATTATCTGCTTACCGCGAGAGAGGATAAACTCTCTGCGGCGCGCCTGAATGCAGAGAAATTATCACAGGCTAAAAGTAACTTTTTGGCTAATATGAGCCATGAAATTAGAACGCCAATGAATGGTTTGATTGGCATGGTCGAAGTGTTGGAAAATCTGCAACCAAGCGATGAACAGGCGCGTGTCATTCATACAATTCGAAGCTCTGCTTTTTCTCTGTTGCGGATTATTGGCGATATTTTGGATGCGCGCCAAATCGAGGCGGGTGAGTTGGACATACAATATTCAAAAAGTGAACTTAGGCCAGTGATCGAAGGTGCGGCAGTTTCATTGCAAAATTTGGCTGATAGCAGCGAAGTGAAGCTTCGCCTCGGTATTGACCCCCACCTACCTAACTGGATATTGACGGATGCCGGTCGTTTGCGGCAAATTATTTTGAACCTCTTGGGAAATGCGATAAAGTTTTCTGCTAAGAGCTTGACCGACGCTGACACAGAAGTGCGCTTTCTGGTGGAGCGTCTTGATGATAACAAAATGCGGCTGTCGATTAAAGATACCGGCATCGGGATGTCTGAGACAGTTAAAAACAACCTTTTCAATCCCTTTACTCAGGGCGAGGCGTCAAAGACGCGGCGCGTTGATGGTACGGGATTGGGTTTGGTAATCACGCAGAGCCTTGTGCGGCGGATGAACGGCCGCATAGAGGTGAACAGCACCGCGGGCAAGGGAACAGAAGTGGTGCTTGATCTGCCCATTTCAGCGGAAGACGGTCCCAACACGCTTCCTGATATTTCCGGATCAAAAGTGATTTGGCTGCTTGAACGTGGGCTGCCCTTTCCCCATTGGTTTGATACTTTTTTTGCACGCTGCAACGCTGAGCTGAAAGTGTTGAAAACCGATAGAAATCTTGTTGGAGTCGATCCCGTCTCGCTTGGCGCAACAGTTTTTATTCTGGAAACTTATGATCCCGAGATTGTTGATGCGTGGTGCGTGGCTTTGGAAAGGAAATGCCCAGATGTAAAAATTATTTTGCTCTGTGCCCAGCGGGTAAATCGGATTGGTCAGTTGAGTCCAGGGATTTCGCGGATTCAAGCCTTTCCCATATTAGTGTCTGAATTGCAGCGAGCGGTTGCTGTTGCTGGCGGTTGGGTGCAACCCGCTGAAACTATAAAAGACAACACCTGGAAAAATACAGAGACCTCGAAACATAGTAAAGATCGACGGTCCGAAATGTCAATTCTGGTCGTCGAAGACAATGAAATCAATCGGCTGGTTTTACTCAAACAGCTCGAAACATTAGGTTATCCGACACTTGTCGCCCAAAATGGCGCAGAGGGTTTGGAAAAATGGCAGAGTGGATCGTTTGACCTGATCTTGTCAGATTGCCATATGCCAATCATGGACGGTTTTGAAATGACACAGATGATACGCCAGCACGAAGCAGAGCATCACCGCGCAAGGACGCCCATTGTTGCGATAACGGCAAATGCGCTGCAGGGCGAAGCTGATCGCTGCTATGCAAGCGGAATGGATGCTTTTTTGGTAAAACCTCTTGAGATGAAATCATTGGAGAAAAAAGTTTTAGAATTCTTGCCCGTTTGATACCAAGCGGCCTGCTATAGGCCCATGCGTGTTTCCAGTGAACGGACGGTTTAAAATTGCTTCCAAACATGGCGCTTAAAGCCCGTCAAAGGCGCATAAGGCGTGCAAATCCATTCCCATCGCTTCCAACTTGGTGCGACCACCAAGTTCGGGTAACTCGACAATAAAGGCGCAGCTGATTATCTCAGCGCCCAGACGTTCCAGCAGGGCAATACCCGCCGCTGCAGTTCCGCCAGTTGCCAACAGATCATCGACGAGCAGGATTTTCTCGCCAGCTTGCACTGCGTCGTCGTGGAGTTCGACAATCGCCTCTCCGTATTCAAGCGTATAGGCCTGATGAATGGTGGCCCCGGGTAATTTACCCTTTTTGCGGATTGGCACAAAACCTGCGGACAACTGATGGGCGATCGCGCCACCAAGGATAAAACCGCGCGCCTCTAGCCCGACAACGGTGTCAATTTTTTGCCCAACATAAGGTTCGAGCATCTGGTCAATTGCGAGGCGGAACCCGCGGGGATTTGCAAACAAAGTAGTGACATCGCGAAATTGAATACCTTCGTGCGGAAAATCTGGTATTGTGCGGATATAGTCTTTGACGGTTTTCATCTGGTCTAATCCTTGATGGGCTTTGTTTGCGCGCGCTTGGTTGTAAGACGGTAACGAGGGCTGTGCAACGGGTGAGAGGTACTTGTAGTTGAGCAATTGTGTCGCGCCTGCCATGTGCGGTTTGGTTTACTGCTCCAGCTTGGCAGTCAGAGCCCCCATCGTGATCAAGACGCTGCCGGCCAGCCCCGCCACCCACCTTTTGATATATGGCTGGTTTAGATGGGCCTGAAGGTGGTTTGCTGCATATCCATAGGCCAGTGCGTTCAATGCCCCAAAGCTTACAAATGTCGCCAGCATCACGAGAGATTGGATCATAATAGATCGTGTGGGGTCGATGAACTGCGGCAGAAAAGCCGCAAAAAAACCAATTGATTTTGGATTTAAAACGGTGACCCAAAATAACTTGTAAAAAATGCTGCGCCGTGAGGATAGCGCATCTGAAC
>DDEJ01000083.1 GCA_002336405.1 Rhodobacteraceae bacterium UBA1957 | reverse complement strand
CCCAAAATTGACCGTATTGCCTGCCCTTGGCTACTGCGCAGGTTTATCGACCCCGACGCGCACATTCTGTTTGTACCACCGTCAGAGGTTTTGGCAGTTGCCGATACGTTTGACGCTATTTCCTTTGATATCGAACAGGGTGAGATCACCCATGAAGGCCCACTTTGTACCTTTGAGGTGATGCTGAAACGCTTTGAGCGGCACAGCGAGGCCTTGACCCGCATGGCGCGCGTCATCCGGGCCGCCGATACCAACCAGATCGAGACCACACCACAAGCCGCTGGGCTGCTGGCGCTCTCTATCGGGTTGTCAAAACTGTATCGCAACGACAACACTCAACTGGCTGCAGGCATGACCCTGTACGATATGTTATATCTATGGGCCCGAGACGGGGTTAACGAAACCCATGATTGGCCAAGGTAAAAGGAGCCAGAGCATGACCCCAGTTTCTATTTCCGACTTTATTCGGGTGTTTGGCAGAATTGGGATGCTATCGTTTGGCGGCCCTGCAGCACAAATCGCCCTGATGCATAAAGAGCTTGTCGACGAGCGCGCCTGGATCAGCGAACAGCGGTTTCTCAGCGCGTTGTCATTTTGCATGTTACTCCCGGGGCCCGAGGCGATGCAACTGGCGACCTTTAGCGGCTGGCGATTGCGCGGGGTTGCGGGCGGGGTGATCGCAGGAGGCCTGTTTGTGTTGCCCGGCGCTTGCGTGATCACCGCTTTGGCCGTGATCTACGCCTATTTCGGCACTATGCCATTGGTTCAATCGGCGTTCTTGGGCGTCAAAGCTGCTGTGGTAGTGATCGTGGCGCAAGCCCTTCTTAAGCTAAGCCGCAAAGCCCTGCGCAGCCGGTTTGAAATTGCCGTCGCCGCATTGGCTTTTATGAGCATCTACTTGCTGGACACCCCGTTCCCGGCTGTCATCACCGCAGCGGCGCTTGCCGGCTTTGTCTTTGCCGCACCGGGTCGTCACGCGGCCTCGGCCGCAGATACGCACCCCGATGCGGCCGTCGCCACGCCCCAAACCCTGCGCACCGTGCTGATTTGGGGCGGCCTATGGGCACTTCCGCTGCTTGCGCTTTATCTGTCAGGAAATGAATTTTTAACCGCGATTGGATTGTTTTTCAGCACTTTGGCTTTGGTAACATTTGGCGGAGCCTATGCAGTGTTGGCCTATATGACCCAAACCGTTGTGACCGATTTTCAATGGCTGACAACGGCCCAAATGATCGACGCGCTGGGATTGGCCGAAACCACACCGGGACCATTGATTTTGGTTACCCAGTTCGTCGCCATGCAGGCCGGATTTCAAGCGGGCAGCCTCGGACTTGCGTTTGCCGCCGGCGGGATTGCGCTCTGGATGACTTTCATCCCGTGCTTTTTGTGGGTTTTTACCTTCGGACCCTATTTTGACAAATTAAGCCGCAAGCCTAAACTAACGGCGGCACTGTCGGGTGTAACAGCCGCAATCGTCGGGGTAATTCTCAATTTATCACTTTGGTTTGCCATGCATCTTTGGTTTACTCAAACAGACTTGCACAGCTTTGGTCCGGTGCAGATTTTAACGCCTTCTTTGGAAAGCTTCGCTCCTTTAAGCCTTGCACTCACGGCTGTTGCTGCTTGGGCATTGTTACGTCTCAACGCTGGAATGGCACGCACCTTATGCGGAATGGCTATACTGGGAATTGCAACCGAAATAATAAATTTGACCTAAAATTTGCCGCATCTGGGCTTTTGTTTTTTCGCGAATGCCGTATGATCTCAAAGAAACGGAAATGGGATCAAAATGAGTGAGAACATCGACTATGGCAACCTGATGCATCAGGCCATGCGCGACCTGATCAAACAGGTTTTGCATGGTGTCAAAGACAATGGCCTGCCAGGGGACCACCATTTTTTCATCACATTCGACACTGAGCATCCAGAAGTTGAAATTCCCGGTTGGCTCACAGAACGGTATCCAAATGAAATGACCGTGGTTATGCAACATTGGTATGACGGGTTGGATGTGACCGACAACGGCTTTTATGTAACGCTGAATTTTGGCGATACCCCTGCCCCGCTTTATATTCCTTACGGAGCGTTAAAAACTTTTGTGGATCCATCCGTGGAATTTGGACTGAAGTTTGAAAACCAAAGCGATGAGACAGCAGACCCCGTTGGACCAGACGACAGCCTTTTGGGCAAGCTAGAACTGTCTGGTGATGACGCAGAAGAAAAAGCCCCTGCCGCTGAGGTCGTTAGCCTCGACAGCTTCAGAAAGTAACAGCGCCCTCTGTGGTTGGATCACATGTCTCACAGGGCAGATCTTTGGACTGAACGCATAGTGCAAACAATATGCACAAGGAAAGCAGGCTGCTTGCATAGCCGAAGCATGTATGAAAATGGCGCTATCCATTTACCAAGTCTCAATTAAACGACAGCATTTTCTTGATTGGCAGCACGACACTCCGCGCCGTCCCTGAGGAATACTAAAGACAGCCCAGTACTATCGAATGAAAACTATGCTCCAAAGTTTCCATTTGTTAGTGGTAAATTTATAAAAATAGATGATTTGGGTACATCATGAGTGACATAAAGCGAAAATTTGCATGCATTCTAGCAACTGACTGCGTAGGCTTTAGCAGACATATGAGCGATGATGAGGAAGGCACTTTAGACAGCCTGAAAACCTGCCGAAGCATCATTGACGCGGTGATTCACGAGCAGGGTGGGCGGATTTTTCACACAGCGGGCGATTCTGTTCTTGCCGAGTTCGCGGGACCTATCAACTGTGTAAATGCGGCCGTAAACTTTCAAAACGCGCTCTATGACCGCAATAAAACCACCTCCGACGCAGATACGTTTATCGCACTGGAATGGCGGGTGGGGATTCACAGCGGCGATGTTATTGTCGAACAAGACAATATATATGGCAACGGCGTCAATATTGCCGCACGCTTGGAAAGCCAATGCAACCCCGGCCAAATTCTGGTTTCCCGTACAGTCAGTGAGCAGGTCAGCACACAGCTGGCGTCGATCACCAAAGCAGCCGGAACCCGAACCCTAAAGAACATTGCGTCAGATTTTGAAGTGTTCACAGTCGAAACCAATGCCGGCAGTCAACCCGCTGCCAGCGTTGACACTGCAGCCACAAGTCCAGAAGTCACCCCTCAGACCAAACCCTGCCTTGCCATTTTGCCTTTCGACAATCTGAATAAAAATGAAGACAGTTCCTTTTTGACCGATGGGATCTTTGAAGACGTCACCACTGAACTTGCCATGGTACGTCAGCTGTCGGTGATCTCGCGGCAATCGAGCATTAATTTCGGCGCAAGCGGCGCAGATATAGAGCAGTTGATCCAGCAATTTAACGTCGACTATATGATCAATGGCAGCGTGCGCTCTGCTGGCAAAAAAGTACGGGTCTCAGTCACCCTGTCGGCCGCACAAAACCGCGAAATTCTTTGGAGTAAACGCTTTGACCGGGTGCTGGATGATATTTTCGAAGTGCAAGATGAAATCGTCCGCTCTGTTGTAAATCAAATTCTGGGAGAAATAGAAGTCTCCAGTCTCGAGCGGGCAAAACGCAAGCCGACAGAGAATATGAATTCTTACGAATTTTTGCTGCGGGGAAAAGAGTTACATCACCAATTTGAACGCGCCGCAAACGCCGAGGCGCTCTTGATGTTTGAAGCCGCGATTAAGTCCGACCCACAAAACGCCCAAGCCTACGCCTGGAAGGCTTGCACACTTGGGCAGGCGATGGCGCGTGGATTTTCTGACACATCCTCAGACGAGTTGTTTCCCACCGCGATGGAACTGGTTAATACAGCGATCAAAATGGACCCTAACGATTTCGAATGCCACCGCCTCTTATCCGCGGTCCACGGTGCGATGGGCGACATGAAGCTTGCGGTCGAACACGGCAAACGGGCCTATGAACAGGTCCCGAACGACCCGCGTATCTTACAACAATACGGCGAGGCGCTACTGAAGTCTGGCAACGACGTATCGCTGGGCTGTGAACTGACGCTGATGGCATTGGAAATCGATCCCGTGCCGCAGGGTCAGATCAATAGCGACAAACGAAAATCAGATGCGGCCTTCGCATGTTTTTTAAATGAAAAATACGAACACTGCATACAGCTTGCCTCAGAGATATCTAAACTCGCCCCAATGACTTGGCTGTTCGCGGTCTCGTCGCAACTGGCACTGGGTCAAGAACCAGCAACAAACAGATTTATAACGCAAGACCTCACATCCTACAAAAGTGTGGATTTTTCAGAAGAAATCAACAAATGCAAACTTGCGGACCGAGTCATCGTTGGTCAATTACGTGAGACGTATTCGACAAAAATTATCGATATTTTGAACGCCTAGCCGGCGGCGTACCGCAAGGGGGTGGCGCCATAAGCCGCTTTGTGTTCAACGCTGGGTCTTCAAAATCTTGAGACTTTAGCCACCAAAATGCGTCGGCCCATGCAAACGTTCAAGATTGACGATCGCCGACAACATCAGCCGGTCTTGGCTCCAGTCGCCTTGGTTTGTCATTGCCACCGAAATCGAGATCACAAGCCCCATGAGAAACACACTCAGAACGCCCGCGAGACGGCGGCCTTGCGGCACTTTATTCGCGTCAAAAACCGACGTCATTCTGCGCCTGAGAAACGCAACCGAATTGACCGCAAAAAGTGACTTGTCGATCTGCGCAAAAGGCACCGAAGAGATCAATACCAATTGTTTAGGATCCTGCCGCAGGCTGTTGCGGCAGACCCTGAAAAG
>DDEJ01000104.1:17419-18106 GCA_002336405.1 Rhodobacteraceae bacterium UBA1957 | reverse complement strand
ACCCATGCCGCGATCGCCCAGCACGTCAGGTATTTGGAAGATTTTCTAACGGTTAAGCTGGCTTACCGCGAAGGCCGCGGGATGCGTCTGACCCCCAGTGGAAGCGATTTGTCAAAAGCACTGCAGGACGGCTTTAAAGCCATTGCAGGCGGTATTCGCTCGGTAAAAGCCGACCACGAGGCCCGGCCTTTGCAAATTACGCTGACACCCGGGTTTGCAGAAAATTGGTTGATGCCGCGCTTGGGCAGTTTTTGGGCCGAACACCCCGAGATTGGGCTGTCGTTGAACCCCTCGACCAAATCGGTTGATCTGGTGGCTGGGGACATCGATTTGGCCATCCGGTTTGGACAGGGCGTTTGGCCCGGCTTGTGGGCTGAAAAATTGGTGGGCGCGGGGTATTGTTGGTCAGTCAGATTTGATGGGAACGCTTGCAGTTAAAAGCCCCGAAGACCTGTTGTCGGCACCATGGCTTTTACAGCGGCAAATTATGGAGCCCGTACATATCTTAAAACTGCAAGGGCTTGATCTGGCACAGTCGGCTATCACCCGTTTTGCCACAAATTCGCTGGTTTTGGCGGCTGCGCGTACCGGACTAGGCCTCACAATTCAGGCCGAATCACTTGTTGATGCGGATATCGCCGAGGGCCGCTTGATATGTATAAAGCGGATCCATTGCAAACAGCACGG
>DDEJ01000104.1:8857-17014 GCA_002336405.1 Rhodobacteraceae bacterium UBA1957 | reverse complement strand
AAACGCAGCCTTTAACGCGGGCTGCGCTTGGCCAATATGCGTTGCAAGGTGCGGCGGTGCATGTTCAGCCGGCGTGCGGTTTCAGACACATTGCGATCGCACAACTCATAGACCCGCTGGATATGTTCCCAGCGCACGCGATCGGCGCTCATTGGGTTTTCTGGCGGCGGCGGCAGGTCGTCATCAGTGGCCAGAAGTGCATTCATAATATCGGTGGCATCAGCTGGTTTTGACAAATAGTCGGTGGCCCCGATTTTGACGGCGGCCACCGCGGTGGCAATCGCGCCGTATCCGGTCAACACCACGACTCGGCAATCGGGGCGCTTTTCACGCAGCACTTCGACCACGTCCAGCCCATTCCCATCCGACAGTCGAAGGTCTATCACAGCATGCGCAGGCGGCCGCCCGGTGGCAATTGCCTTGCCGGCCACGACGGTTTCAGCGGTCTCTACCTCGAAGCCCCGTTTTTCCATCGCTTTTGCCAAGCGGCGCAAAAAGAACTCATCATCATCCACCAACAAAAGGGTCTTATCAGGCCCTATCTCTTGAAGTTTTTTGTCCGCCATCTGACTTCTCTCCAACGCTCTAAGGGGACTTCATGTCCACGCAGTTCAGAGCCAATTTCGGGGATGATAATAGTCTTAATTCAAGCGTTGTCCACAAAACAACTGATACGATCGGCAACGGCCTCTGCGGGCAAGTCGCGGCGAAAAAATTCTACAAAGCCGTGTTCTGGCAATACCAGATAGCTAAAGGTCGAGTGATCAACCAAATAATAATCATCTTCTGCGGCATGCGCCTTGAAATAGGTCTTATAAGTTTTGGAGGCTGCTTTGACCTGTTCAGGGGTCCCGGTCAGGCCAATCATGCGCTCGTGCATATTCTCTGCAAATTCTCCGACAACTTGGGGTGTATCACGGCGTGGATCAATGGAAATAAACACAGGTGTAACCAAGTGACCCCGGCTTTCCAACACATCCACCGCATCGACATTGCGCAGGGCATCCAGTGGACAGATGTCAGGGCAGAATGTATAGCCGAAATAGATCAACGACGGTTTCGTAAAGACCTCTGCGCTGGTCACTGTCTGCCCATTGGAAGCCATTAACGTAAAAGGGCCCCCGATTTGGCTGGTTCCGCCGGCAATCGATGATGTGCGGCAGGATGCAAAGCGGTCGGCGCTGACCGGGCCAAAGCTGGTGTACCAAACCCCTGCAATCAGGGCGACACAGGCCGTGGTCGCGGCGGCAACAGAATAACGGAGCATAACGTGTCTTTCTTTTTCAATGGAACATTGACAGACCAATAGGTGAGACATAGCAATTGCGCTGCAAGATACAAGCTGCACTGGATCAAATATGAGTGAACAGATACCCAGTCTTTTATCTGATCGAAACCGCAGCAACAGGATAAAATTAAGAACTTTAATCCTGTTGCGCTGGGTGGCCGTGGTTGGTCAGCTCACGGCAATTTTGGTGTCGCTTCGGTTCTATGACCTCAAGCTAGAACTTGGCTTTTGCCTTTTGACGGTCGGCATCTCGGTGATTGCGAACCTGATTGCAATCTTTATTTTTCCGGAAAACAAGCGATTATCTGAGACAGAGAATCGAATGACGGTATTGTTCGATCTTTTGCAGCTGAGTGTTTTGCTTTATTTGACCGGTGGTTTGCACAACCCTTTTGCTATTTTGGTGATTGCGCCGGTGATCGTTTCGGCGACATCGATGAGCCTGCGATCTACGGTATTACTGGGGGCGCTGGCGGTGGTGATTATATCTGCACTGGCAAAGTATCATTTGGTTTTGCAGACTAATAACGGCACAATTTTGCGGTTGCCTGACGTATTTGTGTTTGGAAACTGGGTGGCTTTGATCATCGCGTTGGTATTTGTGTCGGTGTATTCAAGGCGCATTACGGATGAGATTCATGCCATGTCAGACGCTTTGGCTGCCACCCAGATGGCCCTGTCACGTGAACAAAAATTGACCGACCTTGGTGGGGTGGTGGCGGCTGCTGCCCATGAATTGGGCACGCCACTTGCCACGATCAAACTTACCAGTGCAGAACTTATGGACGAGTTGGAAGACCGGCAAGATCTTTTGGAGGACGCTCAATTGATCCACCAACAGGCCGACCGGTGCCGGGATATCCTCCGTTCCATGGGGCGCGCCGGCAAGGATGACTTGCACATGCGTCAGGCCCCCTTGACCACGATGATCAGTGACGCCGCCGACCCGCATCGTGGCCGCGGGAAACAAATATATATTGAAGAACATCCGCAGTTCGAAGAGCAATCTCATCCGCCTTCGATCCTGCGGCTGCCGGAGTTTATTCACGGCATGCGCAACCTTATCCAGAATGCGGTTGATTTTGCCGAAACCACGGTCTGGATAGAAGTCAGTTGGACGGAACAGCAGATTACTGTTTTGATTGTTGATGACGGAGAGGGTTTTCCACCCCAACTTATTGGCCGCATTGGCGATCCTTTTATGCCCCGGCGCCGGTCTGACAAACCTCTTGATAAACGCCCGGCATACGAAGGCATGGGGCTTGGTTTGTTTATTGCAAAAACACTACTTGAACGCACCGGTGCCGAGTTGAATTTTGCAAATGGCTCTAACCCTTTTTTGTCTGTGGCCGATGCCAATCATGGGCATGGTGCAATTGTTGAGGTGACTTGGCCACGCAGTAAGCTTGATGCCACGGTCAGTGGCAATCGCATCCCACAGGGCCAGAATATGCCGATTGAGGTTTAAATTCACGTGTTCTATTAATCTTTTATTAACCAATGTGGCACAGCCTTAGGCACTGGCATTCTGCCTTGGAACCTGACAGGTCGGATAGTGAATATGAGGTGAACATGCTGGCGATATACGCATGGGCTGTGGGTTTTATATGTACGGTCTGGATATTATATTGGACGCTGAAACACGTTGTACCCGTCAGGCTGGTACTCAGGGGTGCCCTTGCAAGTGATGCCTATTTTTTGTTTGATGGGTCCCGTCTGGTAAAGGCCTCTCGTACAGGGCGCCAACTTTTGACAGCAACCGAAAATGGGGTCAAAGACTGGGCTGGTTTCCACGCATGTTTTGGATCTCGGTTCGGCAAGCTACCACAGATTTCTCCCGATATTGCCACGCATAAAGACGCAGTCTTAAAATCTGCTGATGGCGCAATTCTGCGCTTGCAAGCAGTTGGACGCTACCTGCGTATGACGTTGGTTGAGGCTGACGACGACGCAAATTGTTTTGCGGCGCATCGGCTGTTTTTAATAACCAAACAGATGAGCCAGCTACATAATATGTGTCACAATTTGCCCTATGTCATATGGCAGACTACTGCGGAAGGTGGCTTAATCTGGCAAAACCAAGCCTATTTGTCCCTGCGCGACGATGTCGGCGGCCACACAGCTCACAGCCTGTTTGATTTGATCTTATCTAAAGATCAAACGACAGTTAAAAATCGGCAGAGTTTGCATTTGAGTTTTCAAAAAAAGACAAATTGGTATGATATTATCTCGATTTGGTCCCAAAACGTCTGGACCCATTCTGCGGTAAATATAAATGAAATCATCAAAGCCGAAACGGCACAGCGGAATTTCGTTCAAACTCTCGGAAAAACATTCGCTGAAATGTCTATAGGGTTGGCTGTCTTCGATCAAAACCACCGCTTGGTTCTGTTCAACCCAGCCTTGATTGATCTGACGTCGCTCGGGGCAGGTTTTTTATCAGAGCGACCAATTTTAACACATTTTTTTAACCAATTGCGCGAAAACCGAATCATTCCAGAACCTCGCAACAGTACGGCTTGGTGCCAACAGCTCAAAGAGCTGGTCTCGCGGTCAAATGAGGGTGCGTATTGTGCAACTTGGATGCTGCCAAACGGGTTAACCTATCGGGTTCGTGGACGTCCACATCCAAACGGCGCATTGGCTTTTTTATTTGAAAACATCAGTGCTGAAATATCCCTGACCCGTAAATTCCGGACCAAATTAGACGGGTTGGGCACGATCATCCAAAACCTTGAACCAGCCCTTATTGTATTTGATTCTTTGGGTCAGATAAGACTGTCCAATCAAGCCTATGCGGCGCTTTGGGCGGACACCGAGGCAGCGGCGACAAACGTTCAAGGTCGCTCGATCATCGAGGTGTCTCGATCTTGGCAAGCCACATGCCAGCCAACCCCTGTCTGGGGGGATCTCCGGGACTATGCCATAACGCTGGAAGGGCGCGACCGCTGGACGGCTTTGGTCACGCGAGAGAGCGGTGATACGCTTCATTGCGCCATCAGCCCCCTGCCGGACAACGGTACGATGGTTTGTTTTCAGGTGAGTGGAACAAGCCAGATGTGAAACAGCCTAGAGCCGGTCTTTGCCCTTGCACAAAAGTATAATCTGCGCCTCTTGCGCTTGAGGTGACATAGGGTATTTACAGTCTATGTTGGCAAAAAATATCACCATACCCCTTGCCTCTGTGGAGGCTACAAACCGCTTGGCAACCGCTTTGGCGCCACAGCTGAGACTGGGCGATATTGTTTTGCTAAGCGGTCCGATTGGATCTGGAAAAACCCATTTTGCCCGTGCTTTGATCCAAACTTTGCTGCGGGTATTTGAGGATGTGCCGTCACCCAGTTTTACCCTGGTTCAAACCTATCAAGGCAAGAACTTTGATCTCTGGCATGCCGACTTATATCGTTTGTCTGTGCCTGACGAGGTGATCGAGCTGGGGCTTCTTGATGCATTTGATCAGGCGGTAACCTTGATTGAATGGCCTGATCGGCTGGGCAGTTTACAGCCCGTATCTGCCTTGAGCATCACGCTTTGTCAGGGTGATGAGGATCAGAGCCGTCTCGCAGATCTCAGCTGGCAAGATGACAAATGGGATGCTCGCATAAAAGAGTTGGCCAATGACCCCGCGTGAGCAGCGTCGCTTGGCGTTTTTGCGCTTAAGCGGTTGGGAACAAGCACAGATGACGCCGCTTGCGGGGGATGCCTCAACCCGGTGTTATCTGCGTCTGACTGGCGGTCCGGATCATCAGCGTGCAATTCTGATGGATGCCGACCCGCAGACAGGCGATACGCAGCACGCCTTTGTCCAGATTGCTGGCTATCTTACCGCTGCGGGTTTTAGTGCGCCGCGTATTTTTGCGGCAGATATCGCGCAGGGCTTTGTCCTGCTAGAGGACTATGGTGATGGCTTGTTTGCCAAAATTCTGGCATATGTTCCCGCACAAGAGGCAGTGCTGTACCGTGCTGCGGCTGATTGCTTGGCCGCCCTGCACCGACAGCCGGCTGCGCCAGGTCTGTTGCCGGCCTCTGCTGACGTCATGGCCAAACTGATCGACCCGGCATTTGAATGGTATGCGGCCAAGGCAACCTCGGAGAACATGGCGAAAGCTAAAATCGCCACCGTTGCGCTGTTGGGTGCCAGTTTGCGCCGCCATGCCTCGCAGTGTTCGGTGACAGTATTGCGTGACTTTCATGCTGAAAACCTTATCTGGCTGCCAGAGCGCACAGGAATCTGCCGCGTTGGATTGCTGGATTTTCAAGATGCGGTGGTTGGTCACCCCGCTTACGATCTGGTGTCTTTGACCCGTGATGCCCGTCGCGATCTGGGCCCGGGTGTGGCTGCGTTGACAACTCAGCATTATCTGTCCCAGTCCCCTGTCGAACCGGCGCCATTCTTAGACGCAGCAGCTGTGCTCTCGGTGCAACGCAATCTACGCATTCTAGGTATTTTTGTCCGGCTGGCATTTGAGGCTGGCAAAACTCGGTATCTTGATCTTTTGCCACGGGTTTGGGATCATATGCTGTATGACCTTGCCCATCCCGACCTGAGTGATATCGCGCGGGTGATCACCGATAATCTGCCTGCTCCTGATTCAAAATTAGTAACAAAATTGAAAGCCGCATGCCCACAGACACCCACGCCTTGATGCTGTTTGCGGCTGGTTTTGGCCAGCGCATGCAGCCCTTAACCCAAGATCGACCCAAACCGTTGATTGAGGTTTCTGGCAAGGCTTTGATCGACCACGCGTTGGATCTGGTGCCGGGGGCCGATATCGGCCGGATTGTGGCCAACACCCACTATAAATCTGAGATGATTGCCGATCATCTGGCGACCAAGCCCGTGTCTCTATCGCATGAGAGCCCTGCCATACTAGAGACGGGTGGCGGTCTGCGCGCTGCTTTGCCACTTTTGGGTCCAGATCCGGTCTTGGCGCTCAATCCAGATGCGGTGTGGCGCGGTGCAAATCCTTTGCGGCTCTTACAGTCACTGTGGAACCCGACTAAAATGGATGCGCTTTTGGTGTGTATCCCCTTCAAACAGGCAAGGGGGCACGACGGCACTGGTGATTTTATGCTCGCGCCTGACGGGCGTTTGACCCGCGGTTGTGGGCTGATTTATGGTGGGGCGCAGCTGTTGAAAACCGATGGTTTGCACGCCATATCGCAGACGGCTTTTTCGCTCAATCTGCTGTGGGATCAGATGGCGGCAAAAGGCCGTTTGTATGGGGTTTCGTATCCGGGATATTGGTGCGATGTGGGGCGCCCCAAGAGTATCGCCTTGGCGCAAGATATGTTAGGCTTGCCTGATGTTTGAGTCCAGTGCAACACCGCGTGTTTTTGGCCTGCCCCCCGGCGCAGATTTCCCCAAAGCATTGGTTGCAGGCCTGGTTGAACGGCACAAAACCCTGCCCCCTGAAGCACTGGCGCGGGTCACATTGGTGGTCAATACTCGCCGGATGGCGCGGCGCATCCGCGCGTTGTTTGACGCAGGACCTGCGCGTTTGTTGCCAAAAATTCAACTTCTTACCGATCTGGGCAAAGGCCCTGATACCGCAGATATTCCCAAAGCGGTTTCGCCTTTGCAGCGCCGGTTGGAATTAACGCAGCTTGTGGCTGGCCTGCTCGACCGCGAACCCGATCTTGCGCCGCGCGCGGCGCTGTACGATCTGGCCGACAGTCTAGCAGGTTTGATGGATGAAATGCAGGGCGAAGGCGTGCCTCCTGACGTGATTGCCAAACTGGACGTTGGCGATCAATCGGGCCATTGGGGCCGGTCTTTGCAGTTTTTGCAGATCGTCCAGACGTTTTTTGGACCGTCTGATCAAACGCTTGACGCCGAGGCCCGACAACGGCGTGTGGTCGAACGGTTGGCGGCAGTATGGGCTGTAACGCCACCAGCAGCCCCGATAATTTTGGCGGGATCTACGGGATCGCGCGGCACGACACTGGCCCTGATGCAGGCGGTGGCACAGCTGCCACAGGGCGCGTTGGTCCTGCCGGGGTTTGATTTTGATATGCCCGCGTCGGGTTGGCATGATTTGTCAAATGCGATGACCGCCGAGGATCATCCGCAGTTCCGGTTTCGCCGGCTGATGGACAGGCTGGGGCTTGAGCGTGGCGATATTGGCCAGTGGCACAAGTTTCCGCCCTCGTCCCAGTCGGAGTTGTTGTCCAATTCTCTGGCGCGCAACAAGATTGTGTCTCTGGCGCTGCGGCCGGCACCGGTGACCGATTGCTGGCTGTCTGAAGGGCCGGAATTGCGCAGTATAATGCAAGCATTTGATGCCGTCACTTTGGTCGAGGCGACGTCGCGGCGCGATGAGGCTGTGGCCATTGCGCTGCGTTTGCGGCAGGCTGCTGAAACTGGTCAAACCGCAGCGCTGGTCACCTCTGATCGGGTGCTAAGCCGGCAGGTGACCGCGGCTTTGGATCGCTGGTCTATTTTGCCGGATGACAGCGCCGGAACGCCATTGCATCTGACGCCTCCGGGGCGGTTTCTGCGCCATGTTGCGGCGCTGTTTCAGGGCGAGACCAGCGCTGCCACCCTTTTGGAATTGCTGAAACACCCGCTTTGTCATTCGGCGCATGGTCGCAACACACATTTGCTGCTGACCCGTGATCTTGAATTGCATCTGCGCCGTCACGGGCCGGCGTTTCCCGGGATGCATGATTTGCAGCGCTGGGCGGACAAACACAGTGATCCGTCTGCCAACGGCTGGGTAGGCTGGATTGACAGCACTCTGTTGGGGCAAAGGCGGACGGAGGAAATTGCGCTGAGCCTTTGGGTGACAACCCATATAGATCTGGCGGGCCGCATCGCCGCTGGCCCCCATAGAGATCCCGCTGAGAGAGATTCTGTGCACAGTGAG
>DDEJ01000104.1:0-8500 GCA_002336405.1 Rhodobacteraceae bacterium UBA1957 | reverse complement strand
GATTCTGCCCAGAACACCGGCGGTCTTTGGGAGCGGAAAGCCGGGCAGAAGGCCCTCGAGATTGTGCTGGAATTGACCGAACACGCCTCTCTGGGGGGCAATCTGTCGGCCGGGGATTATGGCGGGCTTTTTACAGCGGTTTTGGCGCGGGGGGAGGTGCGGGACCGTGATGCCCCCCATCCCAATATCCTGATCTGGGGGACGCTTGAGGCCCGTGTTCAGGGGGCTGATCTTTTGATCCTAGCTGGATTAAATGAGGGGAGCTGGCCCGAGATGCCCACCCCGGACCCATGGCTCAACCGGGCATTGCGGGATCAGGCTGGATTGTTGCTGCCCGAACGCAGAATCGGGCTTTCTGCGCATGATTTTCAGCAAGCCATCGCCGCGCCTGAGGTCTGGCTGACCCGCTCCACGCGATCTGATGATGCCGAAACGGTACCGTCGCGCTGGCTAAACCGCCTGTTAAATTTACTCTCTGGTTTGCCAAACCAGCAAGGTCCTGAGACGATCACGGCCTTACAAAAACGCGGTGCAAACTGGCTGGCTATGGCGGCCCAGCTAGACGCAACCAAACCGGTGCCTGCTGCACCACGTCCCGCGCCGCAGCCCCCAATATCCAGCCGGCCAAAGCAGCTGTCGGTGACCGAAATCAAGCGGCTTATCCGTGACCCGTATGCGATCTATGCCAAGCATGTGCTCAGATTGCGGCCGCTGGACTCGTTAGAAAAAACCCCAGACCCGTTGCTGCGCGGCATTGTGATCCATGATATTTTAGAGACGTTCTGCCGCGTGGTGCAGGCTGATCCCGGCCATCTGAGCACGCGCATTATGCTAGATATTAGCGCCGATAAACTGCAACAGGATGTGCCTTGGGCTGCGACCCGCGCGCTGTGGTATGCGCGCATTGCCCGCACCGCTGATTGGTTCGTATCAGGGGAGGCTGACCGATTGGCGCTGGCCCAACCGGTGGAGTTTGAGGTTAAAGCCCGCGCGACACTTGCGGATCTGGGCTTTAGCCTGACCGCAAAAGCCGACCGTATCGATTTAGCGGCTGACGGGCGTGCTTATATCTATGATTATAAAACTGGCTTGCCGCCTAGCCCGTCAGAACAGCGCTATTTTGACAAGCAGCTATTGCTTGAGGCTGCGATGGCGGAAAATGGGGATTTTGAGGGGCTGGGGCCAGTTTCTGTGGCTGAGGCAATCTATATTGGGCTTGGCAGCAAGCCGGTGACCACTGCAGCCCCATTGGATGATGAACCTCCCATGCAGGTGTGGGAGGCGTTCCACGCATTGATAAAAGCCTATCAAGATCCCGCCCAAGGCTATACCGCGCGTCGCGCCATGCAAAGTGACAAAACACCCAGTGATTATGACCAGCTGGCACGATTTGGCGAATGGGATGTGACAATACCTGCCACTGTACAGATGGTGAAACCATGAAACGTGATGCTGCCAGTGAACGCCAGATGCAGGCCGCAGAACCCGGCGTGTCGACCTGGGTGTCGGCCAATGCCGGTTCGGGCAAGACACGGGTGTTGACCGACAGGGTGGCGCGGTTGTTGCTCGAGGATGTCTCGCCTGAACATATTTTATGTCTGACCTATACCAAGGCTGCGGCCAGTGAGATGCAGAACCGGTTGTTCAAACGCTTGGGTGGTTGGGCCATGAAACCCGATGCGGCGCTGCGGTCTGAACTAAGCACGCTCGGGATCGCGGAACGGATGACAAAGGACAAGCTGCGCCACGCCCGCACGTTGTTTGCCCGCGCAATCGAAGCCCCCGGCGGTTTGAAAATTCAAACGATCCACTCGTTTTGTGCCGCTTTGCTGCGCCGATTCCCGTTGGAAGCTGGGGTCAGCCCGAACTTTAAAGAAATGGACGACCGCGCAAGCTTGCAAATGCGTGGTGACTGCGTTGAACAGATGGCAATGGGGTCCGAAACCGCGTTGGTTGCGCGGCTTGCCAAACAGATTAATGCCGTCGATTTTGACGAGATTTGTGGCGCAATCATACGCAATAAGGCGTTATTTTCCAATACAATTGACAGCGATGAAATCTATGGTGATCTGGGCTTGCCGTTGGGGTTCTGCCAAGCGGATCTGTTGGCGATGGCGTTCATTGGCGGCGAAGAGCAGCTTTTGGATCGGTTGATTGCAGGGTTGAAAACCGGCACCACAAACGATCAGAAAAATGCTGAAAAACTTGCCCAAGCCAAGGGCCAGACGCTGGTGGCTCTGAAGGTTCTGGAAAATGTGTTTCTGACCGGTGCGAAAACCAGTACTCCGTTCGCGGCCAAGCTGGGCAAATTTCCCACCAAAAAGTTGCAAACCGGGGTGCTGTCGGTTGATATGGCACGGATCGATGATTGGATGTGCCGCGTTGAGACCGCGCGTGAACAGCGGCTGTGCCTGAATGCTGCCGAGAAAACGGTGGCTCTTGGCGCATTTGCGCAGCGTTTTGTCCAACGCTATGAGGCGCAGAAACTGCAAAGGGGCTGGCTTGATTTTGACGACCTGATCCTCAAGGCGCGGGATCTTCTGACCGATCCGGCGCTGGCACAATGGGTGCTGTACCGGCTTGACGGTGGCATTGACCATATTTTGGTCGATGAGGCGCAGGATACCAGTCCGGTGCAATGGCAGGTGATTGAAAAGCTGGCACAGGAGTTTACCAGCGGGCAGGGCGCGCGGTCTGATATCACCCGCACAGTCTTTGTCGTCGGCGATAAAAAGCAATCTATCTATTCTTTTCAGGGTGCCGACCCGTCAGAGTTTGACCGTATGAAACAAGAGTTCAGCCTCAAATTAAACGCGCTGTCCCAGCCATTTCAGGATTTGACCCTTGAATATTCGTTTCGCTCGGCCGAGGCAATCCTGCGGCTTGTGGATTGCACATTTCATGACCATATTGCCTCGGGTTTTGGTAAAACATCGCTGCATCGGGCCTTTAAAACTGATATGCCGGGGCGGGTGGATTTATGGCCCGTGGTGCCGCGTGGCGCGCCCGATGCCGAAAGTGTGTGGTATGACCCGGTGGACCGGCTTGGCGCGCAGCATCACAGTGTGGTTTTGGCCCAACGCGTTGCCGCTGAAATTCAGCGGCTGATCGATGAAAAAACGCTGCTGCCTACGGGTGCAAACGCTGGGCCCGCGACAGTGGCGCGTCCTGTGCAACCGGGTGATTTTCTCGTTCTTGTGCAACGGCGTTCTGAGTTGTTTGAAGAATTGATCCGGGCCTGTAAAGCGCGCGGTTTGCCAATCGCTGGTGCGGACCGGCTCAAGGTCGGGGCTGAAATTGCAGTGCGTGATCTCACGGCGATGCTGGCGTTTCTTGCCACCCCTGAAGACAGTCTTTCGCTGGCGGTGGTTTTGAAATCGCCTTTATTTGGCTGGGATGAACAAGCTCTTTTCAGTCTGGCGCACGGCCGCAGTGAACCGTTTTTATGGCAGACGCTGCGGCAGAAACGCGACTGTTATCCTGCGCTGGTATCCATGCTTGAGGCACTGATGGGGCAGACTGATTTTCTGCGTCCCTATGAGTTGATCGAGCGGATTTTAACCCGCTATGACGGGCGGTGTAAATTGTTGGCGCGCCTCGGTGTCGAAGCAGAAGACGGCATCGACGCACTGCTGTCGCAAGCCTTGAACTATGAACAGGGTACAACACCGAGCCTGAGTGGATTTTTGATTTGGATGCAAACTGACAAGTTGCAGATCAAGCGTCAGATCGACAGCAACAGCAATCAGATACGGGTGATGACCGTGCATGGCGCCAAGGGCTTGGAAGCGCCGATTGTTATCCTGCCCGATACGGCGCGGCGTGATATTAAGATTGATGATCAGATCCTTAATACGGGGGATCGGCCGCTTTGGTCTGGTGCCGCTGATGAACGGCCACAGTTCACCCGTGATTTGATTGAAAAAATGAAGCAGCGTCAGGCCTATGAACGGGATCGGTTGTTATACGTCGCTATCACCCGCGCTGAAAAATGGCTGATCGTCGCCGCAGCGGGTGATTTAAGCAAAGATGGCAACGATTGGTACAGCCGCGTATCTGCGGGGCTTTCGGCGGCTGGAGCAACCGCGCATCGCTTTGATACCGGCGCTGGGCAAAGATTGGAAAACGGTGATTGGACGGCGCTGGTCTCGGAAATGCACCCCCGTGATACTGCCGAAAGCCCCCCGCCACTGCCAGCCTTTGCCACCCAGCCAGCTCCTGCCGTGATAGCCCCCACAGAGACGCTGAGCCCATCAAACTTGGGTGGCGCTAAAGCCCTGTCAGATGAGCGTGGCGCAGATACGGAAACCGCGCTGCAGAGTGGTCAGTTGATTCACCTGTTGTTGGAACATTTGCCCACACGGCCCGAATCCGATTGGCCTGTGTTGGCGGCTAACTTGCTTTCTACAACAAATCAAGCTTGCGGGGGGGTGGATACAGCCGCCTTGCTTGCCGAGGCAACGGCTTTGTTAACCAAGCCTGAGTTGCGTAAGATTTTCATCCCCGAGGCGTTGGCCGAAGTTGATGTCAGCGCTGAGCTGCCCAGCCTTGATGGCCGCGGTATCCATGGCACAATAGATCGCTTGGTGATCAATAAAGCCGAAGTTTTAGCGATTGACTTTAAATCAAACGTGGCTGTTCCGGCCGAGGTGGCACATTGCCCCGAAGGAATTTTACGGCAAATGGGGGCCTATGCCGAGGCGCTGAAACAAATCTATCCCGACCGTAAAATAACAATGGCTATTTTATGGACAAAAACCGCAACGCTGATGTCTTTACCTGATGGTCTGCTGGGTGACGCTCTTTCGAGGGCTGACGTCTCTTGACGGTGCCCTGTGGCGCCCCTATCTCTAAGGTAAGTTTGATACCCCCGTTAGGAGATACCCCATGTCAACTGTTGCTGTTACCGACGATACATTCGAGGCCGAAGTTAAAAATTCCACCATTCCTGTTGTGGTCGATTTTTGGGCCGAATGGTGCGGGCCTTGTAAACAAATCGGTCCAGCGCTCGAAGAACTGGCTGCTGAATACGGCGATAAGATAAAAATTGCCAAAATTGATGTTGATAGTAATCCAGATACCGCAGCGGCTTTGGGCATTCGCGGCATTCCGGCGCTGTTTATTTTTAAAGATGGTGAAGTGGTATCGAATCGTGCCGGTGCCGCGCCGAAAGCAGCGCTGCAAAGCTGGATTGATGAAACCGTTTGAGTATCCAGTAGGTCAAAATCTGAAAAAGGGCGTCATCGGGCGCCTTTTTTTATGCGTGTGGCAGCTGTTACACGCGCGTTTGTAAAGTGCTAAGGCCTAATAGACACCGGCTCTTGTACCTTGGCTTGCCAAGTTGCATATAAATACCAGTTCTCAGGAGATTAATATGACCGACGTATCCTTTCCCGGTTGGCATGGCACCACGATTATTGGTGTTAAAAAAGGTGACGAGGTGGTGATTGCGGGCGATGGACAGGTGTCTTTGGGTCAAACAGTGATTAAAGGCACCGCGCGCAAAGTGCGCCGGTTGTCTCCGGGAGGCTTCGACGTGGTGGCCGGATTTGCCGGCTCTACTGCTGATGCTTTTACTTTGCTGGAACGTCTGGAGGCGAAGTTAGAGGCGACGCCCGGTCAGCTGGCCCGCGCGAGCGTGGAACTGGCCAAGGATTGGCGCACCGATAAATACCTCCAAAAGCTCGAGGCGATGTTAATCGTAACCGATGGTAAACAGCTGTTGGTGATTACCGGAGCTGGCGATGTTTTAGAACCTGAGCACAATATAGCCGCTATTGGATCGGGTGGAAACTATGCGCTGGCTGCAGCGCGTGCGATGATGGATAGCGATAAATCTGCCGAAGACGTGGCCCGTGATGCAATGGCCATAGCCGCTGATATTTGCGTTTATACCAACGGCAAACTGACTGTTGAGGCGATTGCTTCATGAGCGAGGCTGGTACCGCCAAACTCAGCACCGACGACATGCGCTCGGCCGTACAGGCCGGCATTGTGACCGAAGCGCAGGCTGCGACTTTAATCGCGCATGCTCAGGCCCGTATGGGGTACCGCAATGCGATGTTGGCCGATGAGGAACCTTTTGAGTTTTTTAAAGGCTTTGCGGAAATTTTTGTCACGATTGGGTTGGGTCTGCTGACCGGGGGCGTTGTCGGGCTTACCGTGCTTTTTGTTTCATGGTCTTGGGGGGCGGGGCTGGGTTTTTTCATATGCTTGATGCTGGCGCGGTATTACACGCTTGAGCGGCGCATGAGCTTGCCCAGTATTGCTTTGGCGGTAGGTACAGCAATTAGCAGTACGGCGTTTTTTGGCAGTTTTCTGGTCATTGAACAGATCCGGGATGAAACCCCGTTCTTGATTATATCAGCCATTGGAATGGTCACGATGCTGGGCTATTTCCATGTGTTTAAGTTACCATTTGCGATGTTTTTGTTCGGGTTGTTTTGTATGGCCTTTGTGTATGGTGTTGCAATAGACGGCGGAGAGTGGTTTTTTCTCGCATCAAACTTTCCAGCGGCACTGTTTGATCTGGGGCAGGGTTCAAGCGTGGCGTTGGCCTCTTTGGGTTTTGGCCTTGCAATGATGGCGGCAGGTCTGTGGTTTGATATGAAAGATCCCCACCGGATCAGCCGCCATGCGGTCACCGGGTTCTGGTTGCATATTCTGGCGGCCCCGGCTTTGGTCAACACCTGCGCCATGTCGCTGTATAACTTAGGCGATACGCGCGGCTATGTATTGACGGCTCTGTTGATGTGCTTTGTGACGCTGTTTGCTATTGTGATTGACCGGCGATCATTTTTGACCGCTGGGTTGTTTTACTTTGCTGCGGTGATTGTCTGGGCTGCAACGGCCAGCTTTGGCGACCAGGTTGGTGGCTTTATGGTGGTTGCCATTATCGGTGGCTTTTTCACCACGATCGGCACTTGGTGGGTGCAGATCCGCGCCGCAGTAATGCGCATCTTACCTGTTTTTCCCGGTAAATCCCGGCTTCCCCCGTATGTATCAGAGGTATAAATGACCGACTTAACCCCCCGCGAGATTGTCTCGGAATTGGACCGTTTTATCATTGGACAGAAAGATGCCAAACGTGCAGTCGCTGTGGCGTTGCGCAACCGGTGGCGGCGAAAGCAGTTGGGCGATGATCTGCGCGACGAGGTTTATCCGAAAAATATCTTGATGATCGGGCCGACGGGGGTGGGGAAAACTGAAATCAGCCGGCGCTTGGCCAAGCTGACCAAAGCTCCCTTTATCAAGGTAGAGGCCACCAAGTTTACCGAAGTTGGATATGTTGGACGCGACGTTGAACAGATTGTTCGCGATCTGGTGGACAGTGCGATTGCGATGACCCGTGATTTGATGCGCGAAGAGGTGACTGCCAACGCCCAGCATGCCGCAGAAGAGCGCGTCATTGATGCGATTGCTGGTAGTGAGGCGCGCAGTGGGACGCGTGAGATGTTCCGTAAAAAGCTCCGCTCTGGCGAACTTGATAACACCGAGATTGAGCTGGATGTCGCAGACAGCTCGAACCCAATGCCGATGTTTGATATCCCCGGCCAACCGCAGGGACAGATGGGCATGATGAATATTGGTGATTTGTTTGGCAAGGCGCTTGGCAATCGCACCGTGAGGCGCAAACTGACTGTTGCCGAAAGTTATGAGCTTCTGATCGGGGAAGAGGCGGATAAACTGCTGGAAGACGAGGTGGTGACCCGCAGCGCGTTGGCCGCAGTGGAAGAAAATGGCATCGTATTTCTTGACGAGATCGACAAGGTCTGTGCGCGCAGTGATGCCCGTGGTGGCGATGTTTCCCGCGAAGGCGTACAACGCGATCTGTTGCCATTGATTGAGGGAACGGTGGTCTCAACCAAACACGGGCCAGTGAAAACAGATCATATTCTCTTTATCGCATCTGGGGCGTTTCATATCGCCAAACCGTCTGATCTTTTACCCGAACTGCAGGGTCGTCTGCCGATCCGCGTTGAATTGCGCGCCCTAACAGAAGAAGATTTTGTGCGCATTCTGACCGAGACGGACAATGCTTTGACCCGGCAATATACCGCGCTGATGCAGACCGAAGAGGTAACAGTTCGCTTTACTGAAGACGGCATCGCAGCGCTGGCGCGAATCGCCGCTGAGGTCAATCACAGCATTGAAAATATCGGTGCACGTCGCCTGTATACGGTTTTGGAGCGGGTGTTTGAAGAATTGTCATTTACCGCTCCGGACCGCTCTGGAGATGAAATCACTGTCGATGATGCCTTTGTTGAGAAAAACCTTGGCGCGTTAAGCCGGTCGACCGATTTAAGCCGCTATGTGCTGTAATTAGGCCGCCCGTTTCAATGGCAGACGGGTGGATAATCAATCGTAATGCGAACTGAAACATCGCGGTCGTAACATTCTGGGCGTAGGACCGCAGACCCCCGTTGTGGTCTGGGCTGCATTTAGTGGATTTGATGTAGTTCTATCAGAGAATTTGCCGGCACATGAATTGGCTTTCAGG
>DDEJ01000109.1:11226-14288 GCA_002336405.1 Rhodobacteraceae bacterium UBA1957 | reverse complement strand
CGTGGGAGCAAACACCTAGGCAGGTTGGCGTTGTTTCGAATATAAAGTTACTTTGGGCTGTAACTGAATTGTCCTTAATTCAGTGTATGCTTATGATTGAGGACGTGTCTTGACTAGACTTGAATGGAAGGGTACTTATTATTGAACAAACGTTCAATTAATGGGGTCCGGTATGTTTATGGCAGCAATGCGCTTTGATCTGGGTGAGGATGTAAATGCGCTGCGCGATAGTGTGCACCGCTGGGCGCAGGAACGGGTGAAACCGCTGGCCGGTGAGATAGACCGCGACAATATGTTTCCCGCCCATCTGTGGTGTGAGATGGGGGACTTGGGCCTGCTGGGGGTGACCGTTGATGAGGCATATGGTGGCAGCGGGCTGTCGTATCTGGCCCATACGGTGGCTGTTGAAGAAGTGGCGCGTGCCAGTGCCAGTGTCAGCCTGTCTTACGGGGCCCATTCCAATCTTTGTGTCAACCAGATCCATCTCAATGGCACCGAGGCGCAAAAACAAAAATATCTGCCTGGGTTGATTAGTGGTGCGCATGTGGGTGCCTTGGCGATGTCTGAAGCCGGGGCAGGGTCTGATGTGGTTTCGATGGCACTCCGAGCTGAAAAACGCAATGATCACTATCGGTTGAACGGACAGAAATACTGGATCACCAATGGGCCAGACGCCGATACATTGGTGGTATACGCCAAGACTGATCCCGATGCTGGTTCTCGGGGTATTACGGCCTTTTTGATCGAAAAAGCCATGACCGGCTTTTCGAGCAGTCCGCATTTTGACAAATTGGGCATGCGTGGCTCGAACACTGCCGAGTTGATCTTTGAGGATGTGGAGGTACCCTTTGACAACGTGTTGGGTGAAGAGGGGCGTGGTGCTGTGGTGTTGATGTCGGGTCTGGATTACGAGCGCGTGGTGCTTTCGGGGATCGGCACAGGTATCATGGCCTCCTGTCTGGACGAAATCATGCCGTATATGGTTGAACGCAAACAGTTTGGTCATAGCGTTGGCGACTTTCAACTGATGCAGGGCAAAATTGCCGATATGTATACGGCGATGAATTCGGCTCGGTCTTATGTGTATGAGGTTGCCAAGGCCTGCGACAGGGGCGATGTCACCCGCCAAGATGCTGCCGCATGTGTTTTATACGCGTCTGAACAGGCCATGATGGTGGCGCATCAGGCCGTGCAGGCGATGGGTGGGGCTGGATTTCTGGCCGACAGCCCGGTGGCGCGCATTTTCCGGGATGCCAAATTGATGGAAATTGGAGCGGGAACATCGGAAATTCGCCGTATGCTGGTCGGGCGTGAATTGATGGCCGCAATGCGATGATATCAACGCCACGGCCTTTGAGCCCAGACAAAGGGGCGGCGCTGGCCGATGCTTGTGCCCAGTCGAGTGAAAAGCATGTTGCCTGACAGCCAATCTTACGCAGAGCTTGTTGACGGGTTTAATTGGGATCTGCCGGCGCGGTTAAATATGGCTGAACAAACCTGCGATGTCTGGGCAGACAAAGCGCCAGAGCAGATTGCGATTATCGATCTCAGCGCGGCAAGACAACAGATTAGCTATGCTAAGCTGCGCGGTATGGCTGATGGTTTGGCACATTATTTGTGCGCCTGTGGGGTGCAACGCGGCGACCGGATCGGGGTATTGCGCACGCAGGGCGCTTGGACCGCAGCGGCGCATATCGCGTGCTGGAAAATCGGTGCGATTTCGATCCCTTTGTTTAAGCTGTTTGGACCTGAAGCGCTGTTGTCACGCCTTGAGGATGCACAGGTCCGGTTGGTTGTGACTGATTTTGAGGGTCGGGATGCTGTGTCGGGGATTGGTGGACCAGACCGTATTGTTCTGGTTCCTGAAGACATAATCTTTGGCGACGCGGTGTTTGACACGGTATCTGCGGGACCACAGGATCCGGCGGTTTTAATCTATACTTCGGGAACCACGGGGGCGCCGAAAGGTGCGCTGCACGGGCACCGGGTTTTGACCGGTCATTTGCCGGGTGTGAGCATGAGCCATGATTTTCTGGGTCAGGCAGATGATTGCCTTTGGACCCCGGCAGACTGGGCTTGGATTGGTGGCTTATTTGATGTGTTGATGCCGGCGCTGGCATTGGGCGTGCCGGTGGTGGCTGCGCGGATGGAGAAATTTAACGTCTTGGAATGCCAGGAAATTATTAAAGATGGCGGGGTGCGCAACGTGTTTTTTCCGCCAACAGCGCTGCGCATGCTCAAAGCGGATGGTGCAAAAATTAACGGACTGCGATCAGTGGCCAGCGGTGGTGAACCGCTGGGGGCCGAAATGCTGGCTTGGGGGCAAAGTGCCTTTGGCGTTGTAATCAACGAGTTTTATGGACAAACCGAATGTAACATGGTTATCTCATCCTGTGGTGCGCTGTTCGACGCGCTGCCCGGTTGCATTGGAAAACCTGCGCCGGGCCATGAGATTGCGGTGTTGGATGCGCAGGGGCAGCCTTCAGATATTGAAGGTGATATTGCGGTGCGGCGTGGGTCGGCTGCGATGATGCTGGAGTATTGGAACCGCCCCGATGCGACGCAGGAAAAATACATTGGTGACTGGATGTTGACCGGGGATCGGGGTATTTGGGTGGGCGAATTTCTGCGATTTATCGGTCGGGAGGATGACGTAATCACCTCTGCAGGGTATCGGATTGGTCCGGCTGAAATCGAAGATTGCCTCTTGCGGCACCCGGCGGTGGCAACCGTGGCAGTGGTGGGCAAACCAGATGCGTTACGCACGCAAATTGTCAAAGCCTTTGTTGTGCTGCGACCCGAGTATGATGCGACAGAACAGCTGATGCTCGAGCTTAAAAAATTCGTGAAAAACCGGCTTGCCAAACATTGTTACCCCAGAGAAATTGAATTTTTATCCGAGCTGCCTTTGACGGTGACAGGTAAAGTCATCCGCAGGCAATTGAAGGCTCGTGCTGCGACAGGTGCTGGTGTATAAAATTGAGCATTACTGTTTATATTTACAATATAGAAAGACATAGAATGACCGATCACATATTGTCTTTTACCAGCCCACTTACCAG
>DDEJ01000109.1:7484-10909 GCA_002336405.1 Rhodobacteraceae bacterium UBA1957 | reverse complement strand
TTACCAGCCCACTTACCAGTCTTTGTGTATTAATAAGCAACTGTGGGTGGCTTCAGTTTAGATATTTTTTGGCTGGCATCTTATTGATTTGGGCCACTTCGGGCTTTGCGCAGAAAAGCCTGTTGACCGGGTCTGACCTCGCGCCTTTGGAGGCCTGTTTCGAAAAGCAACTTAAAGAGGCTGCAACGAACAACGAACCTGTGGTGGATCAAGCAGGACTGGAGTGTGTGGGCTTGGCAGTGGTGCCTTGTAAAATAAAGCTCTTTGCGACGGGATCCATTCCCAAGTCGGAGTGTCCCAATGCAGAATATGAGTGGTGGGATGTAAAACTGAACCAAGCCTATAAAGTTATGATGAAAGAGGCAAAGCGGGCCGATGCCTTGGGAAAAAACCTTTCCTTTAGCGAAGTAGACAGCCTGCTTAAGATGCAGCGAGCGTGGATCGGCTACCGTGATGCCACCTGTCATTTTAGCTATCTGCAATTTGGGGGGGGCACTTTAGGTCCAACAGGGGAAGCCGAATGCCTGTTGTTGCTCACGGCGCGGCAGACAATATTTCTGACCAGTTATACGTTGCGCTGGGCGGAAAGAAATTGAGGCAATTGTGAGATGGCTTGATCGATCGCTGCGGCTGCCCCATCCCGTTTGGATTGTTTTTGCTGTGTTTATCTGCCTGTTGTGCCTGGTCGCTGTACGGCTGGGGTTGCGAACGGCATCGATGACCGAGACGGACATTATCAGTCACTACAGCGCTCAGTATTTGGCCCAAGAACAAGCTGAGGGCAGAGCTGCCAGACCAATTGATTGCTATGCGATTGCCGGTGGCGAAATTTGGGTGCGGATGGAAGTCGTTTGCGAACCAGACGAGGCTGGCAGCTACCGTTATGTTGTGGGCTTTTGGGGTCAGTTATTGACAGCCACCAAAGGACCAGCACCGCAATCCGTGCCGCAAACTTGAAACAACACCCGTCGCTTGGGGCATAAAGTGGAGGATAAATTATGAAACTGACATCATCGGCAACCCCTAACGCAGCCGCGTTTCAAGCCAATAGAGATCGCCATCTTGAGGCGCTTGAGATTGTACAACAGGCCGCAGAGATGGCAGCGCTGGGGGGGGGAGAGCGCCCGCGTGCCCGACATATTGCCCGCGGTAAGATGTTGCCGCGCGATCGGGTGGCAGGGCTGCTTGATCCCGGGTCTCCGTTTCTTGAAATTGGCGCTACAGCCGGCCACGGTCTCTATCAGGGGGCCGCGCCCTGTGCGGGGTTGATTGCTGGGGTGGGCCGGGTGCAGGGCCAGCAGGTGATGGTGCTGTGTAATGATGCCACGGTGAAGGGTGGCACCTATTATCCGATGACGGTGAAAAAACATCTGCGCGCGCAAGAGATTGCCGAGGAATGCCGCCTACCATGCGTTTATCTGGTCGATAGCGGTGGTGCGAACCTGCCTAATCAGGATGAGGTGTTCCCCGACCGTGATCATTTTGGGCGGATTTTTTACAATCAGGCGCGGATGTCGGCGCGGGGCATTGCCCAGATTGCTGTGGTGATGGGCTCGTGCACCGCAGGTGGCGCCTATGTGCCAGCGATGTCGGATATCACGGTGATCGTCAAGGCACAGGGCACGATTTTTCTGGCGGGTCCACCGTTGTTGAAAGCCGCCACTGGCGAGATTGTCAGCGCCGAGGATCTGGGCGGTGGGGACGTGCACACGCGTTTGTCCGGGGTCGCCGATTATCTGGCTGAGGACGATACGCACGCTTTGGCACTGGCGCGCCGCGCAGTGGGCAACCTCAACCGGCCTGTGGCAACAAATGTCCAGTGGCAGACGTCTGAAGATCCGGCCTATGACCCGGAAGAATTACTTGGGGTGGTGCCGGCAGACTTGCGCCAACCCTATGATATCCGCGAGATCATTGCCCGGGTGGTAGATGGGTCGCGCTTTGATGAGTTTAAAGCCCGGTTTGGCGAGACATTGGTCACTGGCTTCGCCCATTTACAGGGCTGTCCGATAGGGATTGTGGCCAATAATGGTGTTCTGTTTTCGGAGGCGGCGCAAAAGGGCGCGCATTTTGTCGAGCTATGTTCACAGCGTAAAATCCCACTGGTATTTTTTCAAAATATCACTGGCTTTATGGTAGGACAAAAATATGAAAACGAGGGCATCGCCCGGCATGGTGCCAAGATGGTCACCGCCGTTGCCACCACATCGGTGCCGAAAATTACCATGATTGTGGGGGGCTCTTTTGGTGCAGGCAATTATGGTATGGCGGGGCGGGCGTATCAGCCGCGGTTTTTATGGAGCTGGCCTACATCGCGGATCAGCGTGATGGGTGGCGAACAGGCGGCTGGCGTTCTGGCCACGGTCAAACGTGATGGTATTGAGCGCGGCGGCGGGCAATGGACCACCGAGGAGGAGGAGGCGTTCAAGCAACCGACGCTTGATATGTTCGAGCGGCAGTCACACCCGTTGTATGCCAGTGCCCGGCTTTGGGATGACGGTATTATTGATCCGCGCAAAACCCGTGAGGTCTTGGGGCTGTCGCTGACCGCGGCTCTTGCTGCACCGATCGAGGACACGCGGTTTGGCGTATTTCGCATGTGACCAACCGCAGCTTAAGGCAACTTAAGAAAGCGCGCTTTTGCGGCGCGCCCACCCGCCCACCCCGCGCCGCAAAAGCGCTGACACAGACACGACGGTAAAGGACTTGCAGATGTTTGAAAAAATCCTGATCGCCAATCGCGGTGAGATCGCTTGTCGGGTGATGGCCACCGCGCAATCGATGGGGATCGCCTGTGTGGCGGTTTATTCTGATGCCGACCTCGCGGCAAAACATGTCGCCATGGCCGACCAGGCGGTGCATGTTGGCGGGTCCAAGCCTGCCGAGAGTTACCTGCGTGCCGATGTGATTGTGGCAGCGGCATTGGCGTGTGGGGCCGAAGCCATTCACCCCGGTTACGGGTTTCTTTCCGAGAATCCTGACTTTGTTGAGGCGGTCGAGGCGGCCGGATTGGTCTTTATCGGGCCCTCTGCCAGTGCCATGCGCGCTATGGGGCTAAAAGATCAGGCCAAGCGGCTGATGCAGGCGGGGGGCGTGCCCGTGGTGCCGGGCTATCATGGTGATAATCAAGACCCGGCCTTTCTGTCTCAGCAGGCGGCAAAGATCGGCTTTCCAGTTTTGATCAAGGCGGTTGCGGGCGGTGGTGGCAAGGGGATGCGGTTGGTCACGCAGTGCAGTGATTTTTCTGCGGCCTTGGCCAGTGCGCAGGCCGAGGCATTGTTAGGGTTTGGCAATGGTGCGGTGCTGATCGAAAAATACATCACCACACCGCGCCATATTGAAATACAGGTCTTTGGTGACGGCACCCATGCTGTGCATCTTTTTGAACGTGACTGCTCGTTGCAGCGGCGTCATCAAAAAGTCAT
>DDEJ01000109.1:0-7094 GCA_002336405.1 Rhodobacteraceae bacterium UBA1957 | reverse complement strand
GCGGTCACCGCAGCTGAGATGATTGGCTATAAGGGCGCAGGAACGGTCGAATTTATCGTTGATGCCTCGGACGGGCTGCGCCCTGACCGGTTCTGGTTTATGGAGATGAACACCAGATTGCAGGTCGAGCATCCGGTCACCGAGGCGATCACCGGCGTTGATCTGGTGGCATGGCAGCTGCATGTAGCCTTTGGCGCGCCCTTGCCATTGACGCAAGACGCGCTGCGCATAAACGGTCACGCGATCGAAGCGCGGCTGTATGCTGAGGATCCGGCTAATGACTTTTTGCCCGCGACGGGGCGTTTGAGCCATCTGCGCTTGTCGACGCTGGCGCGCAGTGACAGCGCGGTGCGCAGTGGCGATGTCATTTCCCCTTATTATGATCCGATGATTGCCAAGTTGGTCACCCATGCGCCGACCCGTGCGGCGGCGCTAAAGCGAATGTCGCATGCGCTTAGCGATTGCGAGGTGGCCGGCACCGTGACCAATCTGGCTTTTCTCGGCGGGTTGGTTGCCCATCCTGAATTCGTGGCGGGGGATGTGGATACCGGTTTGATCGCCCGCAATCAGACTTTGCTGACCACGCTTGCAGGCGCCCCGCCAGAGCCTTGGCTCTGGGCGCAGGCGGCTTTGATGGCGGCGGGTTTGGACGCTGCGCCAAATTGGGATGATGGTTTCACCCTTTGGGCGCCGCTGCAGCGCCGGATTGATCTCCAGCACGGGTCCGATATGAGACCGATTATATTGCGGTCACAGGCGCCGGACCATCACCACCTTGAGGTGGACGGCCATGTGGTTGTGGCGCGTTGGCAAAATGCGCGGTGGTCGTTTGATGGCCATGCTGCGGTGAGCAGCAGTCAGACTGCGACAGACGTGACGTTGTTTGTAAGTTATGGATTAGCTTTTTATTTGATCGACCCGCTGGCCCGCATGAGCGATGAAGATGCGGGTGGGCCGGTGGTTGCTGCACCGATGCCGGGGCTGGTGCGCAGCGTTATGGTGAGCGCAGGTCAATCAGTGGTGCAGGGCGATTGTTTGATGATCTTAGAGGCGATGAAGATGGAGCATAGTCTCAAAGCCAGCCGTACTGGGGTGGTGGCAGAGGTATTGATTGAGCAGGGTCAACAGGTCGCTGCCGGAGATGCGTTGATCCGCTTGGACGAAGAGGCAGGGTAGGGCACGCAGCGGGCCGCTTCGGTTGGCAAGGTTACAGAATTTAGGGCCGCAAATAAAATACCGAGGCCGCCAGTAAAAAGGAGAGAGGCCGCAATGGCTGAGACAGTTGAAATTTTTGAAGTGGGGCCGCGTGACGGCTTGCAAAATGAGGCGCGGCCAATCCCTTTGTCGGAAAAAATAGCGCTGGTGGATTGTCTTAGCCAAGCGGGTTTTAAACGGATCGAAATTGCCAGTTTTGTCAGCCCCAAGTGGGTGCCGCAAATGGCCCAATCAGCCGAGGTTTTGGCCGGCATTCTGCGCGTGTCGGGGGTGTCATATGCCGCGCTGACCCCAAACCGTCGTGGCTTTGATGATGCCTTGCAGTCTAAGGCCGATGAGGTGGCGATTTTTGCTGCCGCCTCTGAAGGGTTTTCGCAGGCTAATTTAAACACTGATATTGCTGGCAGCCTGCAGCGCTTTGGCGAGGTCGCTGTGGCAGCCAAAGAGGCAGAGCTGCCAGTTCGCGGCTATATCTCTTGTGTTACCGATTGTCCTTATGAGGGTGCGGTCGATCCCAATCAGGTGCGTCGGGTGGCTGAGATCCTGCTGGAAATGGGGTGCTATGAGATCAGTCTTGGCGACACTATCGGGCATGCCAGTCCGGCGCGAATTGCGGCCTTGTTAGATGTTGTGGTGCCGCATGTCCCGCCACATCTTCTGGCCGGGCATTATCACGACACGCGCGGGCTCGCCTGGGAGAATGTACAGGTGTCGCTAGATTATGGCCTGCGGGTGTTTGATGCGTCTGTAGGGGGACTGGGGGGCTGTCCCTATGCGCCGGGGGCTGCGGGCAATATTGACACCGAGAGCCTGCATCACAACTTGACACAGAGGGGCTATGACACTGGGCTTGAGGCCACTCAGCTGGCACGGGCGGCGGTGATGGCACATGCGATGCGGGGAGCGCAGAACAATGTCTGAAACGCTTGAAATCAAGACCGACAAGCAGGGGGTTGCTACGCTCTGGCTTGATCGAGCAGACAAACACAACGCGATGTCGGCGCAGATGATTGCTGAGCTTTCGCAAGCCGCAGCGGCACTGGCCCAGAACGAATTGGTGCGGGTTGTGGTGCTTGCGGCACGGGGCAAGAGTTTTTGTGCTGGGGGCGATCTGGGCTGGATGCGGTCGCAGATGGACGCAGACCCACAGACCCGTGCGCGCGAGGCGACAGCATTGGCGCGGATGCTTCACGCGCTCAATACACTGCCGAAACCACTGATTGCGCGGGCCCATGGCAATGCGTTTGGCGGTGGTGTGGGTTTGCTCAGTGTCTGTGATGTGGCGATTGGCGCCGACAGCGCAGTGTTGGGGCTGACTGAGACCCGTCTTGGTCTGATCCCGGCCACTATTGGCCCTTATGTAAGCGCGCGCATGGGTGAGGCGCGGGCGCGTCGGGTGTTTATGTCGGGGCGGCGGTTTGCGGCTGCTGAGGCGGTGGATTTGGGATTGTTGGCGCAAGCGGTTCCTACAGAAAATCTGGACGCGGCGGTTTGGAATGAAATCGAGCCGTATTTAAGCTGTGCGCCAGCGGCGGTGGCGCGGGCCAAAGCGTTTCTGCGCCATCTTGGGCCGGTGATCGACGAGACGGTGATCCAACACAGCATTGCAGAGCTTGCGGCCTGCTGGGCTGGTGATGAAGCGCCTGAGGGCATCGCAGCCTTCTTTGACAAGCGCCCGCCAAGCTGGGGCTAGCAGATACAGTCTTTTTGGATGGTCAGGTCTTGAACCTTATTGCCTGTCGCCCTAGGAGGTATTCGGGGGAATGGCAAAAAGGAACGACTGATGTATGTTGCGATGAACCGCTTTACAGTTACGGCGCAGAACGCCGCAGCGTTTGAGGCTCTGTGGCTTGGGCGCGACAGTTACCTCAAAGATGCGGACGGGTTTGTCGAATTCCAGCTGTTGAAAGGCCCAGAGGCCGAGGGCGTGACCTTGTACGCGTCTCACACAGTGTGGGCAGACGAGGCCAGTTTTCGGGCCTGGACGCGCAGCGATGCGTTTCGAGCCGCGCACGCCAATGCTGGGCAGACGCTTAAGCTGCATGAGGGTCACCCGGTATTCGAGGGCTTTAGTGCGATCCAGCAGATTTCTAACAACCAGTCCTAAGCCACTTTTCTAAACCCCAATGCCATCTTGGTGGAAAGATTATTTAACATGTTTGATGGCCTTGCCTTAACCTCTGCAAGCGCGATAGCCCTGCTGTTAGTGATGATATTTGCCGGTCGGGCCTTTCGTGAAAACTGGAAGGCTCAGGCGCAGGGTTGGACCAGTCGCGCTTGGTTGTACGGGCTACCCGCAACGCTGGCATTCTTTGCTTTGGCGCTGATCCCGTTGAACGGCGGGTAAGGGGGCTGGTTTAAACGCGATGACCTTATGTCTCGCCATGAAGGTTCAGAAATTTTCTACCATCTGCTGGGCCCGCTTGCAGGCCAGTTTGTCGCGAAGCGGGCTGTTGGGGTCGATGTCTTTTTTGCAAACAAGGCACTTGTCGGCCCCAGCTATTGCATTCAGCCCGCCGCAACTGCCCTTGATATTCTTGCCCATGAGTATCACACCTAAAGACATGCCCAGCACAATCAGAAGCAGTAATACAAATGCCAACACAAACGTTTCCAAACTGATGGCTCCCTTGGGGTTGCTAAAGGCTTTGTGGTTATTTAACTTTTTTGGTCCGAAGTTCAAAGAGCGAACTGGCGCTTGTGGTAAATAAATTTTCGCCCTTGGTGATAAACAGCACGGCTATGCCATGTTTTTCGGCCAGTGGCATACCAGCTTGATCGCCCAACACGAGCATCGCAGTTGCCCAACCGTCGGCGGCCATCGCGGTATCAGCCAAAACCGTTACTGATGCGGTGCGGTGGCGGATAGGGCGGCCAGTGGTGGGATCGATGATATGAGAATAGCGCACCCCGTCATATTCGTTGAAATTGCGATAATCTCCCGAGGTCGCCATTGCCTGATCGCTGAGGTTTAAAATGGTCTGCACGGTGCTTTGCGCCACATCAGGTTTTTCGATGCCAATCGCCCACGCCTTACCTTCGGGGTTCAAGCCTGCTGTGATCAGATCGCCGCCGATTTCCACCAAATAACGCTCGATGTCGTTGTCGCGCAAATAGTCAGCGACCGCATCAACTCCGTACCCTTTGGCGATTGCCGAAAGGTTGACCGAAACGCCGGCTTGGTGTTTTTGCAATGTTCTTGCCGCTGCATTGAGCGTTAGAAAGCGGTCTTGGCCGACCAGATCGCGGGCCAGTCTGATATCGGTATCTGCGGGCACGTCGGCGTCTGGAGTTTTGGGGCCAAAGCCCCAAAGATTGATCAACGGAGCCAATGTGACATCAAACTTGCCGTCGGTTTTAAGGTGTATATCTTGCGCTGAGGTCAACACAAAAGAGAAGGCGTCAGAGATGATTGTCGGAGACGTGCTTTGGCTCTTGTTAAACCGGCTTACCTCGGACGCCGGGTCCCAGTTTGACATTTTCGCGTTCACCGTTGCAAGCGTGGCGGTGATTCCTTCGGATAAATTTTCTTGTGTAAGGGTATCGGGGGCATCCACGACGGTCACCCGATAGGTGGTGCCCATTGTTTCGCCCAAAATACGAATCGTTTCCGGGGCTCGACTGGACCAAAAGCAGCCACTTACGACGAAAATCATCAATAGAACTGCGAACTTGTGCATAATGGGCCTCGCTGTGCTTAGAGATTCACCAAAAATTCACTGCCTGTCACTAAAAAACGACACTGTCAACGAGCAAGTGCCGCGACAATCTGACTGTTTTTTATAAGGTAAAACTGCGACATTTCACGGTGTAGAGCGTTGCTAATACGACAGATATTTACTAGAAAGCCGTCAAAGCGCCCATCTGCCCGCTTTGGGGTTGGATGGGTCCTGCCGATCCTTACGGCAAACTGTCTGAATCAACCATCGCCTCGGGTATCCGAGGCAACGAAATGCGGAGCCTTATGCCAGATTTCTCGCTCAAGCAGGGTCTTGACCTTCCAATATCCGGTGCGCCGGAGCAACATATATACGACGGCCCCAGTCCGAACAGTGTGGCCATCGTTGGGCCAGATTATGTTGGCCTGAAACCCAAGATGCTGGTCACGGAAGGAGAGGCAGTCGAACGTGGGACCGCACTGTTTTGCCACAAAGATATGCCGGATGTGATATACGTGTCGCCCTGCAAGGGTCGGGTGCGCGCGATCATGCGGGGGGCGCGCCGCGTGCTACAAAGCGTGGTTATTGATGTGAGCGACGCTGAGGATACGGGCATTGATTTTGGGACCACCGATCTCGCCGCACTCGACCAAGATCATGTCCGACGCTGCCTGTGTGCTTCGGGTCTTTGGACGTCGTTTTTGACGCGGCCCTATTCCCAAATTCCTGCCCCCGACGCCGTGGCTGATGCGATTTTTGTCACTGCAATGGAAAGTGAGCCGCTGGCGCCAGACGCTGCGGTGGTCATTGCGCAAAACCCAACCGCCTTTGAGGCCGGTGTGAAGGTTGTGTGCGCGCTCACCGAAGGTAAAACCTATCTCTGCAAAAAGCTTGGCAGTTCGGTGGCGGATGTGGCGGGTGCCGAAAGTCACAGCTTTAGTGGCCCACACCCGGCCGGACTGGCTGGGACGCATATGCATTTTCTCGACGCACCAAGCGCGACCAGAACCGTTTGGTCCATTGGTTATCAGGATGTGATCGCAATCGGGACCTTGTTTCTAACGGGCCATCTGGACCTTAGCCGTGTGGTCGCGCTGGGTGGACCGTTGGCGGCAAACCCGCGCCTTTTACGCACCCTGATGGGGGCTTCACTTGAGCAGTTGACCGAAGGTGAAGTGTCTGGGTCTGAACCCGTGCGAATGATTTCAGGCTCGGTGTTGACCGGTCGTCACGCCGACGGGCCGTTTGCTTATCTGGGCCGCTATGCGCGTCAGGTGACGTTGATCAAGGAAGATCGCGAGCAGTTGGTTTTTGGCTGGATCAAGCCTCAGCCGAGCAAGTTTTCTGTGATGCCGGTGCTGGCTTCGGCTTTTGGGGTGACAAAAAAATTCAACCTGACGTCGAATTTGAATGGTGGGCGCCGGGCGATGGTGCCAACGGGTGTGTTTGAGACGCTGATGCCACAGGATTTTTTGCCGACGCAATTGCTTCGATCGTTAATTGTGATGGATACCGACGCGGCTCAGTCTTTGGGCGCTTTGGAGTTGGACGAGGAAGATGTTGCGTTATGCACCTTTGCCTGTCCGGCAAAATATGAATATGGCGAAGCGTTGCGGGACAGCCTTCAAAAGATTGAGAAGGAAGGGTAGACATGGGGTTGCGTAATTTTTTTGACCGTATCGAGCCAAACTTTGTAAATGGTGGAAGATACGAAAAGTACTTCCCTGTTTATGAAATGATCGAGACGATTCTTTACACGGGTAAGCAGGTGACAAAAGCCGCGCCACATGCGCGCAGTTTTGTCGATATGAAGCGTATCATGACGTATGTGGTCATTTCGACCATCCCCTGCATTCTTTGGGCACTGTATAACACGGGCTATCAGGCCAATACCGCTTTGGCGGCGTTGGGCGAGACAAGTTATGACGGCTGGCGCATCTGGCTTTTACAGGCGATGGGCATTGGTTTGAACGCCAATAGTGTGTTTGCCAACATGACCCACGGCCTGATGTATTTCTTGCCGATATATATAACCACTCTGGTCGCAGGCGGTATCTGGGAAGTGTTCTTTGCAACCGTGCGCGGACACGAGGTCAACGAAGGCTTTCTGGTCACCTCAATGCTGTTCGTTCTGACCTTGCCGGCCTCTATTCCACTTTGGCAGGTGGCGTTGGGCATTTCGTTTGGTGTTGTGCTGGGCAAAGAAGTGTTTGGCGGCAC
>DDEJ01000113.1:4127-25803 GCA_002336405.1 Rhodobacteraceae bacterium UBA1957 | reverse complement strand
ATTATCTGGCGCCAGCCAGCGGGCCACCGCCCTCAACGGTTATGGCGTTTTTTCGCTGGGCGCTGGCGGGCAGCATGCCTGCTTTGTGGCTCTCGGGTGTTGCCTCTGTTCTGGCCGGTGTGGTTGAGGTCTCGGCGGTGTTGATGCTAGGGGTTTTGGTGGATGCAGCGCTTGCGACATCGCCACAAAACCCAATGAGCAATCAGGTTTGGTTGTTGGCGGCGGGCATTGCGTTTTTTTTGTTGGCCCGTCCGATTATTTTCGGGGTTTTTTCGTTTGTCCAATCAGTTGTGGTGACACCGAATGTTTTTAACCTTGTGTTGTCGCGGATGCATCGCTGGACTTTGGGCCAATCGGTGCAGTTTTTTGACAATGATTTCGCCGGGCGTATTGCGCAAAAAGAAATGCAAACAGCCCGCGCGGTTACAGATGTGGTGGTTGAAGTTCTGCACACGGTTTTGTTTGCACTGGCGTCGATCGTCGGGGCTGCGTTGATGTTGACGTCTATTGATATGTTTTTGACCCTGGGCCTGCTTGGCTGGTTGGCGGCTTATCTTTTAATGATCCGATATTTTATGCCGTTGATCCGGCGGCGGTCTGCGGTGCGTGCCGGGGCTCGGGCTATTGTGACAGGTCAAATCGTCGATACCGTCACCAACATCAAAACCGTCAAACTGTTTGCCCATGCCGATCATGAAGATCGTGCCGCGCTTGAGGCGATGAGCGGTTTTCGCGACAGCTCGATAGACTATGGCGTTATCTCGGCGTGGTTTCGGTTTTGCCTCAACGCGTTGGCCGGCGTTCTGCCAATTGTGATGGTGGGTGGTAGCCTGTGGTTTTGGAACACTGGCAGCGTCAGTGCCGGGGATATTGCTGCAGCCGGTGCAATCTCGTTGCGGTTGTCGCAGATGACAGGATGGGTAAGTTACACTCTGATGACGCTCTATGCCAACCTTGGTGAGGTTGAAGACGGCATCCAGACATTGTCGCCACCGCACGATCTGACCGATGCACCGGACGCTCAGCCGCTGTGTGTGACGCAGGCAGAGATCGCGTTTGACGGCGTTCGCTTTGCCTATGGCCGCGACATCGGCGGTGTTGATGGTATTTCTTTGACCATTGCGCCGGGTGAAAAAGTGGGTGTTGTCGGGGCTTCAGGGGCAGGCAAATCAACATTGGTGGCGCTGCTGCTGCGGCTTTACGACACCGAAAAAGGGGCGGTGCGGATAAATGGATATGACCTGCGCGCGATCACTCAGAAAAGTCTGCGGCGCCAGATTGGTATGGTGACGCAGGAAACAGCGCTGTTCAACCGGTCGGCGCGCGACAACATCCGCTATGGGCGCGCTGACGCCAGCGACGCGGATTTGATCGATGCTGCCAAGCAGGCTGAGGCGCATGAATTTATCTTGCAAATGGAGGATTACAAAGGTCGCACCGGCTATGATGCGCATCTTGGTGAGCAGGGTGTTAAATTGTCTGGTGGCCAGCGTCAGCGCATTGCCTTGGCGCGGGCCATTTTGAAAGACGCGCCCATTTTGGTGCTTGATGAGGCGACCAGCGCATTGGACAGTGAGGTCGAGGCGGCAATCCAGACCGCATTACAGCGGGTGATGCAGGGCAAGACCGTTTTGGCCATTGCGCATCGCCTCTCGACGCTGAGCAAGATGGACCGGATCATTGTTATGGATCAGGGTCGCATCGTTGAAACTGGCAGCCATATGGATCTGTTGGAAAAAGACGGGCTGTATTGCCGGTATTGGAAACGTCAATCGGGTGGGTTCATTGAAACCCGACAGGCCGCCGAATAGGGCTTTGCGCCAGACGCGATGCACAGTATCTGGGTCGTATGGATGAGTTTACAATTTTAAGAATGGGCCATCAGGGCGACGGTATTGCTGCAGGACCGGTCTTTGCCCCAGTGACGCTGCCTGGTGAACGGGTGACCGGACGTCTGGATGGCAACGTTTTGCGCGAGGTGCGCATTGTAACGCCATCCGATCAGCGGGTGGCGGCACCTTGCACGCATTTTAAAACCTGTGGGGGCTGCCAGCTGCAACATGCCTCGGACAGTTTTATTGCTAGTTTTAAAACAGATATTGTACGAAAGGCTTTGTCTGCACATGGGCTTAATACCACGTTCCGGCCTATTCAAACCTCACCATCGCGCACGCGTCGACGCGCAGTTTTTTCGGTGCGTCGGACCAAAAAAGGCGCATTGGCGGGGTTTCATGCCCGGGCGTCAGATATCGTTGTTGCGGTGCCAAACTGTCAATTGTTGCAGAAAGAATTGGTGGCTGCACTGCCGATGGTTGAGGCGTTGGCCATTACAGGTGCCAGCCGCAAAGCGGAATTAACCGTGACGGTCATCCATTCTCGGGTCGGGTTAGATGTATCGGTCAAAGGGGGTAAACCGCTTGATCAAGAGCTGCGATCTGCGTTGGCGGGACATGCAGAGACCTTTCGACTGGCGCGTTTGCATTGGGATGATGAGACGCTTGCGATGCGGCAGCCGCCGCTGCAACAATTTGGCACTGCGTTTGTTTCGCCTCCGCCTGGGTCGTTTTTACAAGCAACCAAACATGGCGAGCACGCCTTGACCGCGGCTGTGATAGAGGCAATCAACGGCACACGGCAAGTGGTTGATTTGTTTTGTGGTAGCGGCACGTTTACATTGCCCTTGGCGCGACAGTCTGAAATTCATGCTGTTGATTCAATTGGTGCCATGTTGAAGGCGCTGGATCACGGGTGGCGACAGACGGAAGGGTTGAAAAAAATGAGCCATGAGATGCGGGATTTATTTCGCAGGCCGCTTTTACCAGACGAGCTTCGGCGCTTTACCGGGGTTGTTTTGGACCCTCCCCGTGCAGGGGCTGAGGCGCAGATCGCCGAAATTGCCAAAACCCAAAGCGGTGTTTTACAGCGTATCGCCTATGTGTCCTGTAATCCGGTGACGTTTGCGCGTGACGCCACAGTTCTGGTAGCGGCTGGTTTTACGCTGGATTGGGTACAGGTGGTGGACCAGTTTCGCTGGTCTGCCCATGTGGAACTGGCTGCGCAATTCAGTACTTCTGCGTAAGCGCTGACAGGGCATAAAATCGCCCCTGTCCAAATGGTCTCTCGATCTGTAAACAAGCTAAAAAATCGAGTGGGCAAATGCGGTTAATAAAATTTCTCTTGCTAGGCTTTATTGCCCTGAGCTTGTCGGGCTGCGTGCCAAACATGTTTTGGGACGGCGGAAAAGACATTACTGAAATTATTGTTATGAAAGAACAAAGACGGCTGTATTTGATGCATAAAAAAACCGTTTTAAAGTCTTTCAGGATTGATTTGGGGTTTGCCCCCCGCGGCCATAAGGCGGTAGAGGGAGACGGTAAAACGCCAGAGGGCCGCTATGTGGTCAATCGGTATAATCCAGACAGCAAATTTCATCTGTCGTTAGGGATTTCCTATCCGAACAATAAAGACAGGGCGCGGGCGCAGGCGTTAGGAAAATCCCCCGGCGGTGACATTTTTATTCACGGTCAGCCTAATAAGCCCCGGCGCCTGAAAAAAGATTGGACCCTTGGTTGCATCGCGGTGACCAATGAGGAAGTTGAATATATGTTTGCTCAGGTTAAACGCGGAACACCGGTACATATTTACCCTTGAAGCATACCTGACGTTTGTCGGGCACCTGTCAACAAGGTCCACCATATCTTGCCGCTCTGCTCTTGATACCACGCAAAGCCAAGATCGGTGGCACGCGGGTCTAGAAGCACTTTACGGGTGTCGTCTTGGCTCAGCCAGGCGCTCAGCGTCTCAAGTTCGGTTTCGAATGTTTCAGAAATAGTTTCGGCGAGGAACCTGCCTGTATAGCCGGCGCGCTGGGAGCGGACTATTGGAGAAGACCCATCCGAGCCGAAATGCCACGGACGGTTTTGGGTCGACATGTCGCGAGCGTGTGTGGCGGCGGCTGCGTTGAGCGCACTATCAAAGGTGAGCGGGTCAAAAGACGCAACGGTGCGTATAGCATTTATTGCATCTAACATTTGAAATTGCACTTGGTTTTGGTTTTTTTCGGTGATGCGGTACACTTTGGGCAAGGGACGGCCGTCTGGGCCCAGTAGTGGAACCACCCCGGTTGTGCAGGCAGAGACCCCCAATGCCACCATCAAAAATACTGAACGTAGAAAATACATATTAATCTCAAACCATTTTTTCTTGGCTTGTTTAGCGTGCTTCGTGGGATGATACAAATCTAGTTTGCTATCACCTCAATAAATCAAGAAAAGTTGAATTGCGGATGGCGTGTCTGCAGAGTAGACATATCCTCATAAACAGCCGGTGCTCAGGAGATATTATGGTAAGAAAATTTGGAAATGGTCTGGGGCGTCGTCAATTTTTAGCGGCGAGTATGGGGTTTCTGGCGACGCCTGCGCTGTCACAGAACGCACAAGCGCCTGCCGGAGCCGAAACGGTTGAACTTGAGGGGGAGATTTCAAGCGCGGTACGGCGCAATATTTCGAGTTTTAGGTCGTATGAATGGCAGCCCTATTTCAAGAATTTGAAAAATGGTGCGATTCTGGTTGATATTACATCGCGGGCTCTTCATCACTGGTCTGATGATGGCATGCGCTATCAGCTGTATCCTACCAGTGTGCCATTGACGGAAACGCTGACGCGGCGTGGGCGAACGCGTATCACCCGTTTGGTAGAAGGTCCGAGTTGGCGACCGACGCCGTCAATGAAGCTTCGAAACCCAGAGTGGCCGGATTATGTCCCGCCAGGGCCGGATAATCCACTGGGAACGCATGCTTTATATCTGAGCTGGCAATATTACCGGATACACGGCACGCACGATACGCGTAAAATAGGTCGCCGATCATCAAATGGTTGTATTGGATTATATAATCACCACATTGCGGATTTATTTTCCCGGGTCAAAGCCGGTACTCAGGTGCTGCTGATTTGATATGATCAAAAGCCTTGCAATGGTGATATATCAAAGTTACGCTGTGTGGCATAAAGCGGTAGCTTTTAATTTTATGTATACAATATTGGGTGTTTCTCTCTTCTTGAATTTAAATAAGAGGGAACAAATTTTAGGAGAAAAAAATGAAGAAAACTGTTCTTGCGGCTGTATTGATTGCAGCAGCTTCTACCGCCTCTGCAGGTGGAATGATGGAACCTGTAATGGAAACTCCGGTGATTATGGAAGAAGCTGCAGCAGGATCCTCTTCTGGTATGTTGATGCCATTGCTGTTGCTTGCAGTTGTTGTTGCCGTGGCAAGTTAAGCACCATTCAGTATAGGCTTTGATTTCGATACTTGAGTTTAGGGCGGTCGCTTCACATTGAGCGGCCGTTTTCTATGTGGCCGATGGATTCTTTGAATAGACGGGGTATTTTTCCCACAGAGTGGTTGATATAGCTCAGTGACAGAGGCATATCACGGACACAGATGGGACAGCTTATTTCAGATAACGGTCGGGTCTCTATTCAGGATGTGTCGATGGTGAAATCCGGGCACCGCATCTTGAATGGTATAACCTTGGATCTGACCACACCGCGTGTGGGCTTTGTTGGCCGTAACGGGTCGGGAAAATCAACGCTTGCGCGTGTTGTATGCGGTTTGGTCAAACCAGATCAGGGACAGGTGCGTGTTGACGACATCGATGTTTTCAAAAACCGGCGCAAGGCGTTATCTAAGATAGGTATATTGTTCCAAAACCCTGATCATCAAATTATCTTTCCAACTGTGCTCGAAGAGATGTCGTTTGGGCTTACCCAGCAAGGCCATCCCAAAGACATTGTGCGCCAGATGGTCGCAGATGCGCTGGTCCAGTTCGGAAAATCGGCTTGGAGCAGCCGCTCGATCAGCACCTTGTCTCAGGGCCAGAGGCATTTGGTTTGCCTGATGTCTGTCTTGGTCATGCAGCCAAAGGTCGTCGTTCTTGATGAGCCATTCACCGGTCTTGATCGCCCGATCACGCGGCAATTGACACAGATATTGGCAGATATAAACCAAATGCTCTTGCACATCTCTCACGACTTAGAGGCTCTTCGTGACTATGACCGTGTGATCTGGCTTGAGCGTGGAACGGTCCAGATGGATGGCGCCCCCCAGACGGTTTTGCCGGCCTATTGCGCCGCAATGGATGCGATAGGAGGGCAGGATGCTTTCGCTGACATCACTGGTTAAATCGCCCTATCATAAGGTGCCGCCTGGCCCAAAATTTTTTCTGTTGATGATTGCCAGTATTATTTTGTTTTCAATAGCAAACATATATTTTCAAGCCGTCGCAATGGCGTTTGTCTTGGGTCTATACCTGTGGCCTGGCTGGGCGTTTTTCACTTCGGGTTTGCGCATGCTTTGGCCACTTTGGCCTTTTGTGGTGATCGTATTTTTATGGCATGGCTTCACCCAAGACACGCAGTCTGGGATGATTATTATTCTGCGTATGATAAGCGCTGTGGCGCTGGCCAATCTGGTAACAATGACCAGCCAGCTTGACGAGGTGATCGCTTTGGTAACACGGGTGGCAACCCCGTTTCGACGGTTTGGATTACAGCCGCAAATTCTGGCCTTGTCTATTGCGATGTTCATACGGTTTCTTCCAGTCCTGATTGAAAAAGGTGGCCTGTTGGTCCAAAGCTGGCGCAGCCGCAGCACCCGGCCTGCGGGTTGGCGGGTGGTTGTGCCCTTGGCGCTTTTGGCGTTAGACGATGCTGAAACGGTGGCTGAGGCTCTGCGGGCCCGTGGTGGAATCGCACCAGACGAGATCTAAAAGGACGCTGATTATGGAAAAAAATATTGTCATTATTGCACTATTTGCAGCATTGATTTCTGCTTTGGGACTGGTGCCCAAATTTACACTTGCCTCGGGCATTCCTATCACAGCGCAAAGCATGGGGATTATGCTCTGTGGGACGGTGCTGGGGTCCCGGCGCGGGGCAAAGGCCGTCTTGTTGTTTCTTTTGCTAGTTGCCATCGGTTTGCCACTATTGGCCGGTGGCCGTGGTGGTCTGGGCGTATTTGGCACACCGTGGGCTGGGTTTTTATTTGGTTTTCCGTTTGCGGCTTTTGCGGCCGGTCTGATCATGGAACGCTGGCGGTCTGACAATATTCCGCTGGTGGCTGGCTGTGCGGCGGTGGGAGGCGGCATAGGTGCGCTTTATTTAATTGCCGTGCCATATTATATGGTGGCGACCTCATCCGGCCTGAATGAAGCACTGGTCACTGCGATGCTGCCCTTTATGCCCGGTGATATTCTAAAAGCGATTCTCGCGGGCTATATCACAGCTGGTCTGGCCAAGGCGCGCCCCCATAGCCTGTTGTCTCGCGCCTGACCTTTTGATGTAGAGCCTATTCTGTACGCAACAGCACAGCCGTGCCCAGACCACCGGCTGCGGCAATGGCAGCTAACCCAATCCCACCGGTGCTGCGCAGGTCGTGAAACAGGCGCACCGCAAGGATTGCCCCAGAGGCGGCAATGGGGTGACCCCGCGCCAGTGCGCCGCCGTGGCGGTTGACGAGGTCGGGGTCGAGACCCGCGCCTTGGATGCTGGCTAAGGCCTGCACGGCGAAGGCTTCCATAATTTCGATATGGGTCAGTTTGGCGGTATTGAGCTGATATCGGTCCAAAACCTGCTCGATTGCCGCAATTGGTGCAAGGCCGGGAAGGCACGGGTCACCGCCGATGCTGATACCGCCCAAAAGCTGTACTGCGCGTTTCGTTGCAGGCGACGCCGCGGTCAGGACGCAAAACGCTGCCGCGTCCGCAGCCACAGCGGTATTGGCGTGGGTGACGCTGCCATAGATTGCTTTGGCCCGCGTGCAAAGCCGAGCGCTTAGCGGGCGACTATAGGCGTCGTGTTGTGGCAAACCTATGTCAATTTGGCATATTTCAGACGCTAAATGCGTACGGCTTGCCAACGCTTTGGCGTGGCTGTCTATTGCCCAACTGTCTTGTTGCTGTCGATCTATGCCACTGTACTGTGCCAGATCATTGGCGGCTTTGGCCATGTTGGGATCGCGGTTGGGCCATGGGGTAAAGGAGGCTTGATCATAGGTGGTTTGACTGCCATCGCGGTTGCGGTGGGCCCGGTAAGGGCGACGTGAATAACTCTCTACACCGCCGGCGATCACAACATCCGCCTGCCCGGCCGAAATTAATGCCTGGCCAAGCAGGAGCGCGTCCAACCCGCTGCAGCATTGTCGGTCAATGGTTAGACCCGCAACCTTTTCGGGCAGACCAGCTGCAAGTACCAGTAACCGCGCCGGATTGCCGCCCGCGCCCAGTGCATTGCCGCAAATCACCTCGTCAATCTGATGGCCGGCCAATCCGGCATCTCTGAGCACGGCTTGCAGAACTGGCGCCGCCAGCTGATGTGGTTCCAAATGCGCCAAGGCCCCGCCGCGCGGGGCGACGATACTGCGGCGTGCGGCACCTACATAGACTGGGCGGGTCATATCTTTGCCCTCAGCCGCGCGGCCAGCGCTTGCAGGTCGGTTTTGCCCGACGCCAGACGTGGCCAGCCGTCGACGGTGACAAAATCCCTTGGCTTGGCGTGCATTGCCAAGCCTTGGCTAAGGGCTTTAAGCTGGTCTGTGCTGTGGTGTTGACCTGTCGTGACCAAAACTGCCCTATTCCCCAAGCGGGGATCGCTTTGTGGCAATACTGCAACCGGGTCTACCCCGCATTTTTGAAACCATTTCTCAATCTGTTCTGGAAAGATGTTTTGATCTGCGACCGTGAACATCCGCGAGCGGCGGCCGGTGAGAAAAAGAAACCCCGCTTGATCGATCTGACCGACCTCTCCGGCTTTGATCCATTCAGCCGTGGGATTTGTTGTGGGTGCGCCGGTGTCACAATAGCCCGCAAATGAATAGGGGCTGCGCACCCAAAGGTCGCCCTGCGTGTTGGGAGCCACTGTCACCCCGTCAGAACTGCGCACGGATATTTCGACATGCGGATAGGCCCGCCCGACTGACCCTTCGGGTGTATGGCTGTCTGATAGGCTGATAAAGCTGGTTTCCGCAGCGCCGTAAAATTCTAAAACCTCGGCATTTGGGCAAAGCTGTCTCGCCAGATGTCTGGTTGCCGGATCCAGCGATGCCCCGCCAATAATCACCTTGCGCAGGCTCGGCAACGGGCCGGCAGAATAGGTGCTTAATTGCCGCAATTGTGTTGGGGTGGCATAGAGGATGCTAGCATTCTTTTCAGATATTTGTGCGACTTGACGGTCGGGCCTGAGATCGCTGAGCAGCAGCAGATCTGCACCGAGATAAAGCGCCTCCAGACAGCTATACAGAGCCAAGGAATGCGCCAAAGCCCCCAGAACTGCATAGCAATCTTGCTGCGTGATGCCCCATAGGTCGGCATTGACTTCAAAGCTTTTCGTCCATGAGGCATGGCTCCGGCGCAACCGTCTTGGCGGGCCTGAACTGCCGGACGTCAGACATTGAAAAAAGCCAGCCATACCGTTTTTGTTTAGGCCCTTACTGAGAACCTTGTGTGATGGTGTGCTGGATATGCAAAATTCGCTTTGACCCAGGAAGGCGGCCCCGACCTGTCTCAGACAGGCGGTGGCCGGATGGGGCGGGATCATCACAACATTTGGTTGTGATGCGGGACCGGGTCGCGATACCGGTCCGTTTGGTCCGGTTACGATACTATGCGAGGTCCAGACAAAATGCTCCATGCTTGGGGCTATGACATAGACCGCCGGATCAGTCCAACCAGCCTCGCAGGTTTTCTTCAATAACCGCAGACAGTGCTTTGATATGGGGTGCGTCATCATTAAGGCAGGGGATATAGGTGAAATGCTCGCCACCACCCTCTTCAAAGCTTTCTTTGATTTCCTCGTTGATCTCTTCCAGTGTCTCAATGCAATCTGCAGAAAAGGCTGGTGCAATCACCGCTATGTTGGTTTTCCCCTCTTCTTCGGCCAGCCGCGCCACTTCTTTGACTGTGTAGGGCTGTAGCCAGTCTTCGGGACCGAATTTGGATTGGAATGTGGTGATGATCTGACTGTCATTCCAGCCCAGCCGCTCTTTTAATAGCCGCGTGGTTTTCTGGCATTGGCAATGATATGGATCACCTTCCATTAGATATCGCTGCGGTACTCCGTGATAGGAGCAAACCAAAAGATCGGGGGTCTTTGCAGCTGCGGCATAGCCGCGCTCGACCGATTGGGCCAGTGCATCAATATACAGCGGATGGTCGAAATACGGTGCTACGGTGCGCGCTGCCGGTTGCCATTTTGCCGCCATGAGAATGCGGAAAAACTGATCGTTTGCGGTGGCCACAGTGGGGCCCGCATATTGCGGGTACAGTGGGAAAAACAGAATTTTCCGACAGCCTGCCGCAATCATCGCCTCAACCTTGGATTTGGTGGACGGGTTGCCATAGCGCATGCAGAAATCAACCATCACCTGATCACCATAGCGTGCCTGCATGGAGTCTGTGATCTTATGGGTTTGATCTTTGGTGATCGTCATCAACGGGCTTTCATCGGCCTCCTCGTTCCAAATCGTGCGATACGCCGCCCCAGAGGAAAACGGCCGCTTGGTCAGAATAATCAACTGTAGAAGCGGCTGCCAAAGCCAGGGCGAATAATCAATCACCCGCCGGTCAGACAGAAATTCGCCCAGATACCGCCGCATCGACCAGTAATCGGTGTTGTCGGGCGTGCCGAGATTGGTCAGCAAAATACCCACCTTTTCAGGGGGAAAGCTGGGGTGGTCTGCCGGAGCATGAATGGGGCAGGTGGCAGGTGTGCTGGCGTCAAACATGATAAAATCCGATTGTTATGCTGCTTACTAAGCACATAAGCGATTCCGAGGCCGGGTCAATCTTTCAGCAGGGTTTCCTGGGTTTTAAGCGCTGTAGACAGCCGGGTTGCCGCTGAACCCGGGCGCAGGGGTTTTGGCTGCGAGGCATGAGGGGCCCATCCCGTCAGGTAAATCATCTCAAACGTTGCCGCGATCGTGCCGTCATCCCTGTGGTGTCTTTCGTTATAAATTTGCTCTGTGCGCCGCAGAACCGCTGCTTTGGTGGGATGGCGCAGGCGGCTGGCCAGTGCGTTGTTTTCCCCCATTGCCCGCAGCTCGCGCATCAGGTGGCGGACAGAGGGGTAGGTTACCGTCAGTCGGGTGCTGTCGGCCACTGGCAAGGCAAAGCCGGCGCGCTGCAGCAGGCCACCAAGGTCGCGAATTTCCGCCATTGGTGCAATGCGTGGCGACAGCCCGCCTGTGATCTCGATCTCGGCCTCTGCCAGGGTCGTCCTGAGTTCAAACAGGGTTTGACCACCAAAACAGGCTGCCAGAAACAAGCCGTCGGGTTGTAGGGTTCGCCGACACTGGATCAGCTGGCCCACCATATCATTGGCCCAGTGCAGCGCCATTGCATGGATCACCAGATCACTACTGTCTGGCGTCGCTGCCAGAGTATCTTGATCGGGTAAAATCTGGGCGTCGGGAAACGCCGTTTGCCATATAAGCGGAAATCCGCTCACAATCACCGATTGGTGAAAGGTTCTGTTAACCATGCCGAGGCGATCCTGCAGCTCAGCAATCGCTTGCCTATGCAAAAAAAGCGCCTGTGGCTGGTGGCGTTGGCGGTTGCGGTTTAATGCGTTGCGATCGGTCAGAGCAGTCATAGCGAGATATTAGAATGAGCTGGGGGAAACTTCAAACCGCGTTGGACATTATTTATCCCCCGCGCTGTGTTGCCTGTGGTTGCAACGTAAACAGTGACCATGGGCTGTGTGGGAGCTGTTGGCGTGAGGTTCATTTCATGCGTGGGGCGGGTTGTTGGACATGTGGTTTGTCGCTTCCAGGCAATCTTGATGCCTCTGAACAGGCGATGTGTGATTCGTGTCTGTCGCTTGACCCACCGTGGCGTCGTGGGGTCGCGGCGCTGGCCTATCACGAGACGGGCCGGTCGCTGGTGCTGGCGCTGAAACATGGCGACCGACATGATATTGTGCGCCCTGCTGCAGATTGGATGGCGCAGGTGACCCAGAGTTTGGTGCAGCCCGATATGGTGGTGGCGCCGGTGCCCTTGCATTGGACACGGCTTTTGCGCCGGCGCTATAATCAGGCGGGTTTGTTGAGTGCGGCTTTGGCCAAGCGACTGGGGCTGCCGCATTGTGCTGATTTATTGATCCGCAATTCCCGGACGCGGTCGCTTGAGGGCTGTACCACCGACCAACGTTTTGCCATCGTAAGTTCTGCTATCTCGCGCAATCCGCGGCATCGAAACCGGTGGCTTGACCGACCTGTTTTGCTGGTAGATGATGTTATGACTTCGGGTGCGACACTGACGGCAGCGACTATAGCCTTGCAAAAAAATAGAAATTATGACGTCTATACCTCCGTTCTTGCGCGTGTTCAAAAGCAAATTTAGCGGCTTGGAACATTTGTCTATGAAAGGTCCCACTTTATGCAGCGTATCGAAATTTATACATCTTCGACCTGTGGGTATTGCTTTGCTGCCAAGCGGTTACTCAATCAAAAGGGCGTGTCTTACGAAGAGATAAACATACAGATGGATCCAGAGCGCCGGGCCGAGATGATCGCGCGCGCCGCAGGGCAACGCAGCGTGCCACAGATTTTCATCGGAGCGCAGCATATTGGTGGCTGTGATCAGCTTTTTAATTTGGAGCGTACGGGCAAACTTGACGCCATGCTGGCCGTGTAATGGCGGGTGTGTGATGCGGACTGCTTTGCTGCAATTGACATCTGGCGATGAACCTGACCGGAATTTGGGTCACACCTTGGATAAAGTCCGTGAGGCGGCGGCGGCAGGGGCTGGCTTTGTCTTGACCCCTGAGGTGACCAACTGTGTCTCAACCAGCCGCCGCCAACAGCAGGCTGTGTTGCAACATGAGGCAGACGATGCCACGCTTGCCGCGCTTTGCGATCTTACTGCCACGTTGCACATCTGGCTGTTGATCGGGTCGCTGGCTTTGAAAACCGATGCTGCGGACGGACGCTTTGCCAATCGCTCGTTTCTGGTTGCCCCCGATGGGTCCGTCCACGCGCGCTATGATAAAATTCATATGTTTGACGTTGATGTCTCTGCCGAAGAAACCTATCGCGAGTCTGATGGCTTTCTGCCGGGCAAGCGTGCGGTTACGGCCCAAACACCGTTTGGGACCCTAGGCATGACAATCTGCTATGATCTGCGGTTTCCCCATTTGTATCGATCATTGGCTGTGGCTGGTGCAGAGATTTTAACCGTTCCGTCGGCATTTTCACCGGTAACGGGCGCGGCGCATTGGACGGCGTTATTGCAGGCACGGGCCATTGAAACTGGATGCTATGTTTTGGCGCCTGCGCAATCTGGCACGCATAGTGCCAAGTTTGGAAAGCCGCGCAAAACCTTTGGGCATAGCATGGCGATATCGCCATGGGGCGAGATTTTATGTGACGCGGGCCAAGAATACCCTATAGTTTATGTCGATCTTGATCTTGGTCAGGTCTCTCAGGCGCGCCGCCGGATCCCGTCATTGCGCCATAGCTGTCAATTTGAAGGTCCGTGATGATAGATGAAGCGCAAGCGTTGGCTGTGACGTTATTCAGTGAAATCCTCACAGCTGATCAGCTGTTGCGTAATCGGCTCTCGCGGATTTTGCCCAATGGTATGGAAATCTCGCATTTTTCAGTATTGAATCATCTTGGTCGCTTTGGGCAAGAACGCACGCCGGCCAATCTGGCAAAGAGCTTTCATGTGACACGGGGGGCGATGACAAATACGCTGAACAAGCTGGAAATTTCAGGTTTTGTGCACGTGCGCCCCGACTGGGACGATGCCCGCAGCAAGCTGGTTGGGATCAGCCCAGCGGGTATTTTAGCGCGTGATCAGGCGCTGGCCGCTATCACGCCGATGATTGATGATCTGGTGCGTGATATGGGCAGCGACAAGGTCAGGTCGGCCCTGCCGATACTGCGTGAGCTGCGGCTGCGGTTGGAGCAAGACAGCTAGCGCCCTCAGCCTAGTATTTCAGGCTTTGAGGCTGGCCGTGACATAGTTAACGCTGAGGTCGCGATCCGACAAACGCCATTGCCAAGTGATTGGGTTGAATACAAAGCCCTTGCGGTCAACAGGCTCAAGCCCGGCGTTTGCAATCAGATCGAACAACTCGTCAGGCGTGATGAATTTACCCCACTCGTGGGTCCCCTTGGGCAACCAGCGCATCACATATTCCGCACCTATTATCGCCATTGCATAGCTTTTTGCGTTGCGGTTGATTGTGGAACAGATCATTAACCCGCCGGTTTTTAACAGTCGCTGACAGGCAGTTAGATATTCAAGCGGTCCCTCGACATGCTCGACCACCTCCATGTTGAGAACCACGTCAAATTCTGCGCCCTCATCAACCAAGGCTTCAGCGGTGGCGTGGCGGTAACTTATGTCAAGACCTGATTGCGCGGCATGGGCGGCAGCCACAGGGATGTTACGCCCGGCCGCATCGACCCCGATCACCGTCGCTCCCAGTCGCGCCATCGGCTCGCATAGCAAACCGCCACCGCAGCCGATGTCAAGAATCTGCAAGCCCGAAAACGGCAGATCATTGGCCAGATCTCGGTCAAATTCTGCGGCGATTTGTCGGGTAATATAATCCAGACGGCATGGGTTCAGCATATGAAGCGGCTTGAATTTGCCGTTTGGATCCCACCATTCATCGGCCATCGCCTGAAACTTAGCGATTTCTGCTGGATCAACGGTGCTTTGAGACGCTTGCATTTTTTTCTCCGTATGGTCTTTTATGCCTGCTATCACATATAGAGCATTTATGGATAAGTTTTCAGGCCAAAAGAGCGCAGTGCAATATCTCTATCCTTCGCTTGATCCGTTTGACCAGCGGATCATGGAAGTTGGCGATGGGCACAGTCTGTATGTTGAGCAATGTGGCAACCCGCAAGGTGTGCCAGTGATCGTCTTGCACGGTGGCCCCGGCGGGGGGTGCAGCCCGGCGATGCGACGTTATTTTGACCCGCAATATTACCGCATTATTTTGTTTGACCAGCGCGGCTGTGGCCGGTCTCGGCCGAAATCTTCCGTCGAGCATAATACGACGTGGCATCTGGTGGCCGATATTGAGCGGATCAGGGCCGAGTTTGAGATTGACAGCTGGGTGGTGTTTGGAGGCAGCTGGGGGGCGACGCTGGCGCTGATCTATGCCCAGACACATCCGAGCTCGGTGACTTTTCTGGCGCTGCGCGGGGTGTTTTTGATGACCCGGGTCGAGCTTGATTGGTTTTATGGTGGTGGCGCGGGCCAATTTTGGCCTGATGTCTGGAAGACTTTTGTCGATCTCATTCCGCTCGAAGAACGCGATGACTTGATCCTCGCCTATCAAAAGCGGCTGTTTTGCGGAGATATGGCGGTTGAACATCGCTATGCGCAGGCTTGGGCCTCTTGGGAAAACTCGCTGGCTTCGGTGTATTATCAAGGCGGTGGCAGTGCTCCGGGTGATTATGCACGGGCCTTTGCGCGTATTGAAAATCATTACTTCAGCAATGAAGGGTTTCTCGAGTTTGATGGTCAGATTTTGGCGCATATGGACCGTATCGCGCATATCCCTGGTGTCATCGTACAAGGTCGTTATGATATGATCTGTCCGCCGCAACGGGCGTGGGAATTGTCGCATAAATGGCCTGCGGGCGAACTGCAGATTATTCGAAATGCCGGTCACGCGCTGTCGGAACCCGGCATTAGCGAGGCTTTAGTGCGCGCGATGGACCGGTTTGCGGCGCGTTAAAGCGCTGGGCTTGTATTGATCCTGACGCCAAGCTCTGGCCTTATGGTCTAGCATCCGAATCGCGGTGCGTAAGGAGAGTGTCCATGAGCCTTTTGGATCGGCGCCGGCTTTTGACATCTGGAGCAGCCGCGGCAGTGTTTGCTGCCAGCGGTATGGCGGGACTTGCCTTGCCAAAGCGTGGTGGCTTGTTGCGGGCCGGATTGTCCGGAGGATCGCCGGCCGACACTTGGGACGGGCGCCGCCACCGGGGTCTGTTTATGATTGCAGCCGCCCAAGGGGCGGTGTTTGACACCCTGACCGAGGTCGCTCCGGATGGCAGTCTACGTGGCGAATTGGCGACCCAGTGGCAGGCCAGCGCTGATGCGCGGGTTTGGACTTTGGATTTGCGGCGTGATGTTGTGTTTCACAATGGCAAGTCGTTCAGCGCCGAGGATGTGATCGCCTCGCTGCGTTTGCATCTGGATCCAAAGGCGGCCTCTCCGGCGCGGCCTTTGGTGGCGATGATAACAGACATGCGCGCAACCGCATCGCATCAAGTGCGGTTCAAGCTGCCGCGGGGCAATGCAGATTTTCCCTATTTGTTGGCGGATTATCATTTGCTGATGTATCCGGCTGGCCAAATCGCGCAGGCGATGGCCGAAGGAATCGGTACCGGACTATACAGGGTCGAATGTTTTGAGCCGGGGCAGCGTTTTATTGGCCGGCGGGTGCAAAACCATTACCGCGAGGGTCAGGCAGGGTGGTTTGACGAGGTCGATTTTACTGCCCTTGATAGCCCCGCGGCGCGGCGCACCGCGCTTCAAGAGCGCCGTATTGATGTTGCCGACCATCTCAGTGATCCAAGACTGCAAGACGATAATATTCGGGTGCAGCGGGTAACCGGCAATCAGCATCTGGCGTTGTCGGTGTCGGCGCAACTGCACAGTGCCACGGGGGGGCATCTGGCGCGGGCGGTGAAACATGGGATTGACCGTCAACTTGTACTGGATACGGTGTTTGATGGCTTTGGGCGCCTTGCATCCGATAGTCCGATCGGCCCCGCCAACCGCTATTATCACAAGGCTCTTGAGCCCCTGCAATTTGATGCAGATCGGGCGCGGTACCATCTAAAAAAAGCCAAAATCGATCAGGCATCCCTGGCGATTATACTGTCTGATACATCGCCTGTCGCCACCGATGTGGTGGGCGCTGTTTTAAGGAATTTGGCATCGGACACTGGGCTGCATTTGCAGCCCAAGCGTGGTGAAGCGCATGATCAGAGTGCTGATTTGAACCTGTCGCTCTGCTATGGCCGGGTGACCGAAGACTGGATGTTCAGCGCCGGTTCACCTGATGGCCCTCTGAGAGTTTCCGGTGCTGGCCACCAGCAGCGTTTTGTACAGTTGCAAACCGCCGCCCGCTCGGAAATGGACAGCGCGAAACGGGCGGCCTACTACGACGAAATGCAGCTTATTGCCCGCAATAACGGTGCTATGATTGCGCCGGTTTTTGTCGATTTCAGCCATGCAATGCGCCGGCGCCTTGCCAGCCCTGAGCGGATTGGCAATCTGTGGCCGCTGGACAATGCGCGACTGGCTGAGCGCTGGTGGATGGCGTGACCAAACGCCACCGCTAATAGTCTGTCGGACACAAGTGGGTCGATCTTTATGCATTTGGATAAATTATTGGGAACTCTGGCCCTGTGAATGGCGCGCCGTCTTCGTAAAGAAGGTCGGGGAATGCCGGTGAGGGTGGTCCACGTCTTTTCACAAAAACGACATCATCGCCAACCCAGCGCAACGAAATCACCCGGCGCCTCGTGTAAGGTGCGAAAGTTAAAGGCAACGACGTCCCCCGGCGGCATTTCCCAACCGATAATGTCAAGTTCGTGCCGCTTTGCATCAATGTCTGGTATGGCTTGCGAGGTATCCCCCTCAAATAGGTCCGTGCCATCAAAGCGCTTGGGTTTGAAAGCCTTACCCCAAAGATGCCAACCGGAAATATACTCAATTGCGCGGTCGCGGGAAATGGGGCCCAGTGGGATCTAGAAACTGACGTTTTGGCGACCATCCACAAGATAATATGGCTGTGCCTGATGCCAGGGGGTGATAATCGAGTTTCCGGGCTGTTTCACCAGAATATGGTCATGGAAGATGCGGGCCGTTTCAGACGACATCAATCGAGCAGCGGTCTTGGCCAACGGTGATTTCCTGACAAGTGTACGGTATCCACCGAATTGATTTCAAACTACACAATCTTGGAAAAACGGGGCAGTGCCATCCCCGGACTGGTAGGTGCGCTCGCGCCAGCTTGGGGTCGCAATGTTTTCTGTAATGGCTTGTCGGGCGTCATGGATAAAGTCGGTCAACACGCCTTTAAGCAAAACTGCACCTTGGGAGCGAAAGTCTGCAATCTGTGTTGGCGTTACCATTTGCCTGTCTTATACCCCATGCCATTGCCCTGCGCTGGCGTTATCAAATCCAAATTCGACAGTCTGATCTTAGTCTATTGCGGGGCTTGCCTCTATTGGCTGTTGGGTTTGCACAGCCTGTTATGTGATTTGATTGTGGCCCTGTCCAAAGCGGCCCTTCCAAAGCGGCCCGGTAAAGGTGCATTGTGCTGTGAAAATTCACGGCGACATGAACAAGATTGTTTCAGCCCGCTTCTAAGCTGCGGCGCTAATGCAGAAGTATCCCTAGACACTGTGACAGAGCCTCTCGCCTTGGGCGATATGCTGCGCTAAGAAGAGCGCATGTCAAAGATTGAATCGCTATTTGCAACCCGCCTTTATCGTGCGCCCCTGGCCGAGTTCGGCAAACCGCTTGCCGCATCCGAGCTTGAATCCGCTTGTCTTTCCATTGCCTATGATGACGAGGCCGGGCAGGAATGGTGCGAGAAAAATGACTATCATGGCTATACCAGTTATGCGTCTTTGACAGATCTGGCTTGGCGGTTTCCAACCTTTAAAGACCTTGTCAAAATTCTTGATAAACATGTGGCGTCTTTCGCTAAAGATTTGCAGTTTGATCTGGGTGACAAGAAAATTAAGCTGGATTCGCTTTGGATCAATATTTTGCCCACCGGGGGCGTGCACACATCACATTTACATCCCCATAGTGTGATAAGTGGGACCACATATGTCACCATGCCCGAGGGTGCGAGCGCGATAAAATTTGAAGACCCGCGCTTGGCGATGATGATGGCTGCCCCGACACGCAAGGCTAATGCCCGGAACGAGTTGCGAAATTTTATCTATGTTGCACCTGAGGTTGGGGATGTTTTATTGTGGGAAAGCTGGTTGCGCCACGAGGTGCCGATAAATCTGGCGGATGAAGAACGCATTAGCGTCAGTTTCAATTACGGCTGGGGGTAATTTGTGCCGAATCTTGGGGCTTTCACAGCACTTGATCTTAACATACCGATCAGGTGAGCAATATCCGCTAAGTTCCGGCCTGGCTGTCGCTTGATAGCGCGCGCGCCAATGAGGCGCATGTGCCGCTTGATCTCAAAGGTCGTAACGACGTTAACTTTTAATCCTTGGTGAGAAAAAAATGACCGCTGACATGGAAAAAACACCGCAGCTTCGCGTTCTGGTAACTGCGGGGGCCAGTGGTATCGGTCGGGTAATTGCCGAGAGCTTTGCACAAAAAGGTGCGCGTCTGCACATTTGTGATATTGCGGATGCAGCGCTTGATGAGGCGAAAAAAACCCACCCAACTTGGGGGGTAAGCCACTGTGATGTTTCACAGCCAGATCAGGTGACGCGGTTGTTTGAAGAGGTTGGCGCCAAATTGGGCGGGCTTGATGTGTTGATTAACAACGCCGGCATTGCAGGCCCGACAGGCGGGGTTGAAGAGATCGCCGCAGATGACTGGCGCCGCACAGTAGATATTAATCTCAATGGACAATTTTACTGCGCCAACCGTGCGGTTCCAATGCTCAAGAAATCCCAAAATGCCTCAATTATTTGCATATCTTCAGTGGCTGGCCGCTTGGGATACGCGTACCGGACGCCTTATGCTGCAACTAAATGGGCCATCATCGGCTTGTCAAAAAGCCTTGCTATTGAGCTTGGGCCAAGCGGCATCCGCGTTAATGCATTGCTGCCCGGCATTGTTGAGGGTCCCCGCATTGAAAAGGTTATCTCTGATCGCGCTCAGGCACTGGGGGTCGCTTACGATGATATGGAACAGGAATACATCAATAAAGTATCGCTGCGGCGGATGGTGACTGCGCAGGATGTGGCAAATCAGGCAGTGTTTCTATGCTCGTCATCTGGCATGAATATCTCGGGTCAATCCATCAGTATTTGTGGCAATGTCGAAGTGCTGTAAGTATCGCGTTTTTGGTGGGACATTGCGCTCAACCTTTGGCATTATTTTAAACCAAGCGCCAAATATTGCAGAGTGCAAGGGTGTTGATTAAAGGTGTTCAAGGTAAGATTTAGCCGCGTCACTGATGTGATGAAGGCCAGTATTAATTTTGTTGCCAGCCACTGACGGAAACCCGATTCGGAAGGAATTTTTTGTCACGCCACCATCATAGAAAATGTGACCAGGTTCGATTAAGACACCGCGCTTTTGGAGCTTTTTTGCAAAAATCTCAGCGTTGAAATTTTTGGGCCCTGTCAGCCAAAACGAGGTGCCGCCAGTCGCGTCACCGGGTGAAAACATCGGGAGGTGTTTTTTTATGCCCTCGCGCATAATATGCCAGCGCTGAGAGTATATTTCCCGGAGGTTCTTGATATGCGCGTCGTGATACCCGTGGGCAAGAAACATCGCGGTGGTTTCCTGAACAATACTTGGTGGATGCCGGACGGTGAGACTTCGGACAACCTTTGCGGATTTGATGATGTCGCGATGCGCAACAATAAACCCCATACGAATGCTTGGTGACAAGGTTTTTGACAGACTGCCTACGTAAATCACGGTGCCGTCCTCGTCGAGAGACTTTAGCGCCGGCTTGAGTTTTACATGACCAACAAGCCCGATTTCATAGTCATCTTCGATGACCAAAGCATTGGCGGCTCGTGCTTTTTCGATCAATAGCACTCGCCTGTCGTCGGGCATCACCACCATGGTCGGGAATTGGCATCCTGGGGTGACATAGGCCAATTTAAACTCTGCTGGCAAACGGTCTACGTCAAAGCCGCCGATATCGACAGGCACGGGGGCGATTTGATTATTGTACAGATGAAACATATGGCGGGCTTCTTGATAGCCCGGGTTTTCAAAGGCGATGGGGCGGGGGTCGTCTGCGAACAGGGTGCCGATGATCGACAGCGCATGTTGGGCCCCAACGGTGACCAATATTTCATCCTCTGCCACATTGATCCCGCGATAATGCAGCAGCCTTTGGCGCAGCTGAAAAATCAGGTCTGGGCAATCGACATCAACGGCTTCGCTGGTCCATATTGGCAGGGCTTTTCGCCCCAATGCCAGTCGTGAGCATTCGCGCCAAGCTTCAATGGGAAACAGTTCGGTATCGATTTGGTTATAAACAAAGGGAAACTGGTATTGCGTCCAGTTTTGGGGCTGGTTTGCGCGCATATTTGCGGCTGGCAAACGGCAATTGAATTGGCGTGGTTTGGTGGTTTTCCTGGGTGGGTCTTGCACGGTATTGTCTGGTGGAAGCTGGTTTTTGACCCCGGGTATATCCATCGCAACGGTAAAGCCAGAGCGGTTGCGCGCCTCAAGAATTCCGAGACCAACCAGATCGTAATACGCCTCATAGGCGCTATTTTTAGATACAAGCAATTGTCCTGCAATGTCGCGGCAGGATGGGACATTATCACCTTTTCGGTAGATACCGGTTATAATTCTTGAACAGATTGCCCGCCGCACCAAATCCTTTTTACCAATTGGTGACGGACCCGTGTCCTGTGACGTTGGCAACAGAGTGGAAGCATCCATTTGGCAATCCTTTTGATCAGTCACAGGTCTT
>DDEJ01000113.1:0-3724 GCA_002336405.1 Rhodobacteraceae bacterium UBA1957 | reverse complement strand
TGCAAGCCTAACATGCTGGAAAATTTATTGGCAAGGGAGATGAGGCTCTTGAAAGCGGCCTTGCAGTCATGCGGGTCCTCAGGCCCCAAGGTATAGATCCCAAATCAAGACCTCAAACGTAGGCCCCTGTGTGTCTGTGGACTTCTTACAAGGGGCAATCTGAGCCTCAGGGGCTGCAGCGATGGCAGCCCCTGAAGTCTGATGGTTTGTTTGGTGCAAAAGCGGAGTATGTCACGCGCGGTGCCGCCATTCGCCCCTAACTTTGCGTCGCAATCCAGATGGTTTTGGTCTGCAGATATTGCTCTAGGGCTTCTGTACCATTATCGCGGGCCAACGAGCCTGATTGCTTATAGCCCCCAAACGGTGTTTTGATATCGCCTTCGGAAAATCCGTTTACTGATACAGTCCCGCAGGGCAGTTTGCGCGCCATGGAAATGGCCCGATCAATGTCACGGGTGAACACAGTTGCATGCAGGCCATAATCAGTATCGGTTGCGATTTCCAATGCCTCTTCGGCAGATTTCACCGCCATAACACCAAGAACAGGCCCAAAAATTTCATCTTTTGCGATGGTCATATCGTTGGTGACGCCGTCAAAAACGGTTGGCGCAACAAAATGGCCGGGCCCGTCCACGTCACCACCCACAACAAGGTTGGCGCCTTCGGTTTTGCCTGACGCAATATACCCCATGACCCGGTCTTTATGTTCGGCCGTAATCATCGAGCCGATCGTGGTATCGGGATCAAGCGGGTCGCCCAGTTTGAAAGCCTCGACGCGCTTGAGCATTTTATCCATAAACTCATCAACCAGAGGCGCAGCTATGATCTGGCGCATGTTGGCCGAACAGTTTTGGCCACCGTTCCAGAACGCCGCCATTGCCGCATGCTCGATCAGATCATCGTTGATCATGGCGTCATCCAAAACAATAAACGGGCTCTTACCACCCATCTCTAAACCAACGCTTTTGAGATTGCTGTCACCGGAATATCGCATGAACAGACGGCCGACCTCGGTTGAACCGGTAAACGAGACGGTATCAACGTCATTGTGCAGGCCAATCGCTTGACCGGCTGTTTCGCCAAGGCCGGGAATGATATTAAGAACACCGGCGGGGATGCCGGCTTCAACGGCCAGCTCACCCAGTTTTAACGTGCTGAGCGGGGTTTGTTCGGCCGGTTTGACAACAATAGAACAACCCGCTGCCAGCGCGGGGGCGATTTTCCATACCGCCATCAGAAATGGAAAATTCCATGGCAGGATGGCGCCAGCCACACCGGCGGGCTCTTTTACGATCAGCGCCAGCGCATCGTCGCCCGTGGGTGCGATCTTGCCAAAGGTTTTATCGGCCAGTTCGGCATACCAGCGGAAAAATGCAGGGGCCTCGGTACCGACTTCATGCAAACAGTCGGTGATGGTTTTACCGGCATCGAGGCTTTCCAAGACCGCGAGTTCATTCTTATTTTTGTCGACTAGATCGGCAAGTTTCAGCAGAATTTCTTTTCGGTACTCTGGAGCAGCACGTGACCAGGTTCCCTGATTGAAAACCCGACGGGCTGCTGCCACGGCGCGATCGACATCGGCCGCGCCACAATGGCTGAAGGTGCCGATCACCTCACCGGTGGCAGGGTTCAGGTTTTCAAGTTTCGCACCGTCGGCGGCATCACAATACTGGCCGTCGATAAACGCCTGCGTGTTTGGTGTGAGGGTATCGCGAATGTTGTGAAAATAGGCTCTGGTCTCTGACATGTCTGTTTCCTTTAATCTGGGGTGGGGCGCTTATTTGATCGAGCGCACGAATTTGCGAATATCCTGAATTAATAGATCGGGCTGTTCCATGGCTGCAAAATGCCCACCGCGAGGCATTTCGGTCCATTGCGTGACGTTATAGATGCGTTCGGCATAGCTGCGCGGTGGCCATGCCAGCAATTCTGCTGGGAATAGGGCACAGCCTGTTGGCACCTCTACGCGTTTGCCTTCTGGCGACAGCAGGCGCCCGCCCTCTTCGCGGCGGCCATAATAAATCCAGGATGCGGTGTTGAACGTCCGGGTGACGATATACACCATGATGTTGGTCAGCAATTGATCTTTGGTATAGACACTCTCGACGTCGTGGCCGACGGTGTCGGACCATGAATTCATTTTTTCCAATATCCATGCGGCAACGCCAACCGGGCTGTCCATCATTGCATAGCTGAGGGTTTGTGGCTTTGTGGCCTGTTGTGTGCGATAGCCGTTTTCCATGATTTGGTCATGTTCGAACTGATCCGCCCAATGGTGTTCCTCTGGTGTTTGTGGTCCGTCTTTGTGGCGCATTGTCAAAATATTGATATGGATAGCCTGGCAGGCGGGGGCATGTTCGTATCCCAGCCAACTGGAAATGGCGCCCCCCCAATCGCCCCCCTGTGCCACATAGCGGTCATAGCCCAGCGATTCGGTCATCAACGTGTTGAACACACTGGCCATTTGGCGTGGACCGTAGGGCCTTGGTGGACGTCCCGAAAACCCAAATCCCGGCAGCGAGGGGGCCACGACATCAAAGGCGTCATCGATATCACCCCCGTATTTTTCGGGGTGAGCGAGAAGATCGATAAAATCCAGAAATTCGACGATCGTGCCGGGCCATCCATGGCTGATGATTAAAGGCGTTGCGTTATCACCACTGCCTTTTTCATGGATAAAGTGCAGATCAATACCATCGACTGGGGCCTTGAAGTGGGAAAAATGGTTAATAGCACGCTGGTGTTTTTGCCAATCATAGTCTTTTACCCAATAGGCGCAAAACTCTTTAAGATAATCGAGATTGACGCCGTAATCCCATCCCCCATCATCGGGCATTTCATGCCAGGGATATTCCGCAACGCGGGATTTGATACGTGCAATCGTCTCATCGGGGACATCTAAATGAAAAGGCTCTATCGGCGTCATTCTGGTCTTTCTAAACTTGTAGTTGTTCTTCTTGGTTTTGTTTGGCGCGTTTCTGTAACGACCGGCTTGTATCTAAACATCAAGACCGCCACCACAGGTGAACTATCTAATTAATAATCATTGGCGTAAGGAGCAAAATTGGTAATTTATAGGGACAGATCTTGGTTTTACGTACAAGTGTCACCTTGGAGGTAGCCGAATCTTGTCGTTTGAAACCGTAAATTCAGCATGATTTGCCACAATCGGGCCTTTAGCGCGTATTTTCTGACGTAAAAAATCTGCAGTACATACAATTCTGTCCTTACTATTAGACTGATCTGTACCTTCCTCATATGTCGCTCTGTGTCATCTATGAACAAGTAGCAGATTTGTAGTGTTGCGCGTTTTCAAAAAGCCAACTCGGAGCTGTGCTGAAAAGGAGCGAGAAATGAAAAATAATTATATGTGGAAAGCGGTGGCAGCCGCTGTGGCCCTTTTATGTAGCGTTGAGGGTGCCAGCGCTGAGAAGGTGCTGAAACTTGGGACGACTGGCAGATTGGGGATGCCGATCGGGGATGCCATAGATCAGGCGCTGATACCAGCCATGCAAAAAGCGTCTGGTGGAATGATGAAAGTCGAACCGCACTATCAAAGAAGCTTGTGCGCAGAACAGAAGTGCGGTGAACAGGCCAACCAAGGACTCATAGCTCTGTGGACTAGCTCTACGGCAAATTATGGTAATTTCGGATCAGAATTAGCAATTTTCGATTTGCCTTTCATTTTCAAATCACTTGAAGATGCGAAAAGAATATCAAATGA
>DDEJ01000151.1:30978-31240 GCA_002336405.1 Rhodobacteraceae bacterium UBA1957 | reverse complement strand
CATTGAGCGACTCGCCGCCCTCCATTTTATAGTCCCAGTTTTCAAATGAGAGCCTTAGGTGATGCATCAATTCATCAAAGGGAAGCCACAGATCAAACGGCGTGAGCTGCCGCTCAGCAAGATCAGGATCGGTTTGAATATCAAGGCCAGCGCTGTCACAACAGGGCCGAATGGTTTCTATAGCCCGCACATAGGGGCTTGAGATTGCCCCATCGGGGCTTAGATCGCGCAAACGCGCCACCATATCCTGCGCCTGTTTTTT
>DDEJ01000151.1:12848-30617 GCA_002336405.1 Rhodobacteraceae bacterium UBA1957 | reverse complement strand
GCTGACCGATGGATTCTGCGTGGCGGATTAGATAAATGGTTTTCAAATTATATACCCCTTGCGACGGTTGGCGCTTAAAAGCCCTCAAGCCAATAAATATGCTGAATTGCTGCGTCTTTGGCGCTCTTAATATCTGCAAATACAAGATGTGCGTGATGACCTAATGCAAACCAGCCAGCGTTATCTTTGGGATCTCTTCGGAATTCCTCAAACCCAAAGGTTGCATCCGGCCACTGAAAGATATTAACGCATATCGTCGCGCCACCGTGATTGACGGACAGAACAACTTTGAGTTTGTCTTTCATCTTCTAAAAATCCCACGTCAACTGGCAACAATCAGGCAGCGCGTTCTTAACTAAAATCTGTATCTGTCAAATAAATGCCACATTACATGCAGGCATGTTTAATCTCAGACTATTGCTATAATGGAGCATCAAAAATCTGTTTGCAATCAGAGATTGTGCGCAGCACACAAAACCATTGCCTTGATTGCCGAGCGGCAATCAAGGCAATTAAAATGTAAAAGCTTTGCTTTATTGATCTAGGAAACTGCGCAGTTTGCGAGACCGCGACGGGTGTTTCAGCTTGCGCAGCGCCTTGGCCTCAATCTGGCGAATGCGCTCACGGGTCACGCTGAACTGTTGGCCAACCTCTTCCAGCGTGTGATCGGTGTTCATGCCGATGCCAAAGCGCATGCGCAGCACCCGCTCTTCGCGCGGGGTCAGCGAGGACAGCACCCGGGTGGTGGTTTCTTTCAGGTTCTCCTGAATCGCTGATTCCAGCGGCAAAATGGCGTTTTTATCTTCGATGAAATCGCCCAGTTGGCTGTCTTCTTCGTCGCCAATCGGCGTCTCAAGCGAAATCGGTTCTTTGGCGATTTTCATCACCTTGCGCACTTTCTCAAGTGGCATCTGCAGCTTGGCGGCCAATTCTTCGGGCGTTGGCTCACGACCGATTTCATGCAGCATCTGGCGCCCGGTACGCACCAGCTTATTGATCGTCTCGATCATATGCACAGGGATCCGGATGGTGCGCGCCTGATCGGCAATCGAGCGGGTGATCGCCTGACGAATCCACCAAGTCGCATAGGTGCTGAACTTATAGCCACGGCGATATTCAAACTTATCAACCGCCTTCATCAGGCCAATGTTGCCTTCCTGAATAAGATCGAGAAATTGCAGACCCCGGTTGGTATATTTTTTGGCAATCGAAATCACCAGCCGCAGATTGGCCTCGACCATTTCTTTCTTGGCTTGGCGGGCTTCTTTTTCGCCCTTTTGCACCTGGCTGACCAAGCGACGAAATTCGCTGATATCCAGACCGACGTATTGCCCGACCTGCGCCATATCATTGCGCAGCTCTTCCACCTTGGTCAGCGAGCGTTCAATAAACATCTGCCAGCCGCGGCCGGGCTTTTCGGCCATGCGGTCCAGCCAGTTCGGATCCAGTTCATGACCGCGATATGCTTCGATAAATTCCCGCCGGTTAATCCGCGCCTGATCGGCCAGTTTCACCACCGAACCATCAATGCTCATGATACGTTTGTTGATCCCATAAAGCTGGTCGATCAGCGCCTCAATACGGTTATTGTGCAGGTGTAACTCGTTCACTAACTCAACAATTTCAGACCGCAGTTTCTGATAATTCGCTTCTTGTTTTTTCGAAAACGAACCATCTTCGTTCAGAGTTGCCGAAATCCTATTGTCTTGCATTTCAGACAATTTCGCATAGTCGCGGGCGATAAGGTCAAGCGTTTCCAGAACCTGCGGTTTTAACACTGCCTCCATCGCCGCAAGCGACATGTTGGCCGCTTCGTCATCATCATCATCTTCATCATCTGCCACAATCGGATTGCCGTCGGCATCCAGTTCAGGTTTGGCTTCAGTCGCCTCAGGGGTAATGCCCGCAACTGGCACGACGGGTTGCTGTACCTCATCGCCTTCGCCCATTTGATTGCCAAAGGTCGTTTCAAGATCGATCACGTCGCGCAACAAAATATCTTCGCTTAACAGTTCGTCCCGCCAAATGGTGATCGCCTGAAACGTCAAAGGGCTTTCGCACAGCCCAGAAATCATCGTATTACGACCAGCCTCAATTCGCTTGGCGATGGCAATTTCACCTTCGCGGCTCAGCAGTTCGACGCTGCCCATCTCACGCAGGTACATGCGCACAGGATCATCGGTCCGGTCCAGTTTCTCACTGTCGCCCGACGAAAGAGCCACCTCTTTATTGCTCGTAGCCGCCACAAGATCGGTGGCACCGCGCTCTTCTTCCTCGGCATCTTCAGCTTCGATAATATTAATGCCCATTTCAGATAGCATCGACATCACATCTTCTATCTGCTCCGACGAGACTTGATCAGGAGGCAGCACCTTGTTGAGTTGGTCATAAGTGATATAACCCCGCTCCCGCGCCTCGCCGATCATCTTTTTGACCGCCGTCTGGCTCATATCAAGCGTTGTTTCTTCGCTCTGGTCCTCAGCTTTACGGTCGGTGTTGTCTTTAGCGGCCATGCGATTCTCCTGCAAAGGGCGAACGATTCGTTTAACCCGTAACATAGGGCGTCATACTGATTCGGCTAAACATGTACTTGGTTTTCTTTACCTCTTCCTCAACAAAATCACATTTATGACGATTTTACCCGAGTTATTTGTGTCATCAAAGCTTCAAAGGCCCGCCGTTCATCGCGATTGATTCGCGCACCGTTTTCCGCAAGGTCATACTCGGCGGTGTCTTTGTGCACACTCAGGGTTGCTGATTCTTGCGCCGAGGCCGCCTCTTTCAACCTCCAAGTCAGGGTTTCATCTGACAATGAGGCGATGTCTTCGGCGGCCTCCTCAATCTCAGCCGCCAAACCAAGGCGCGCATCAAGTTTAGCAAACTCTTCACGAAGGGTCAGCCGGGTCAGATCAAGATCATCAGATCGTTGAATGCATGGCACGACGGCAACATGGCTTTGAGCGAGAAACCCCTGTAGCTCCGACGAACCAAAAGCGGCCTCTATCGCATCGAGCATCTTCTCAGCAGGCGCGACGGTTTGTGATAGCAAAATTGTTTGTATCTGCCGATGCCGGGGGTCGCTGCAAGCCAGGCTCTCCAACGGCTCCTGAAACTCTGCGACCAGTGCAGGTGCTTTGACCAATGCCGCCAGAATAACCGCTTCGCGCAGACGTCCCGGCACGTGATCAGCCGCCTGCGCCAGCGCAGACTGTTTGGTCGTGCTCAGTGCATCAATTTTGACTTTTTTGCCCCATTGACCCGACCACAGCTGCTGCCGGCCCGTACCAAACAGCGCCCAGCGCAATTCTTTAATAGCACTACCGTAGTGCGACCGGATTGACGGGTCGCGGATCATGGCGATTTTTTCCCGCAGCCCCTTATCCAGCATAGCGCGTCGCTCGGGGCTATCGAAAACCTTGCCTTGGATTTCTCGCTGCCAAAGTAAGTCAACCATCGGCATGGCTTTGTCCAACAGCGTCTGCAAAGCAGAGGGGCCACCTGCCCGGATCACGTCATCGGGATCTTGCCCTTCTGGCATTACCGCAAACCGCAGCGATTGCCCCGCCTCCAGCAATGGCAACGCCAGATCAATCACCCGATACGCAGCGCGCAGACCTGCTGTATCGCCATCAAGCGCGATGATCGGTTCGGGGGCGATGCGCCACAAAAGGGCGAGTTGATGCTCGGTGACTGCCGTGCCCAAAGGTGCAACTGCGGCGCCAAACCCTGCCTCAACAAGGGCAATCACGTCCATATACCCCTCAGCCACGATCAGCGGCTGGCCCTTCCCCGCCGCCTCACGTGCGGGTTTGAGATGATATAGGTTGCGGCCTTTGTCGAATAAGACAGTCTCCGGAGAATTGAGGTATTTAGCGCGCGCATTCGGATCAAGCGATCTGCCGCCCAGCGCGATACAGCGCCCTCTTGCATCGCGAATGGGAAACAAAATGCGACCACGGAACCGATCATAGGGCGCACCACCATCCTCGGGCCGGGCACAAAGCCCCGCTGCAACCAACTGATCGGGCGTCACACCCTTGGCGGTCAAATGTTGCAACAATCCCTGCCGGACATCTGGAGCAAACCCCATATCAAAACGGTCTTGGATCGCCTCAGATAAACCGCGTCTAGCCAGATAAGCCCGCGCCTCCGACGCCGGTGCAGTTTTGAGTTGCAGGCGGTAGAATTGCACGGCCTGTTCCATGACATCAGTCAATTCGCTGCGCTGTTCAGATTTTTCCTGCGCATGCGGGTCGCGTTTTGGCACCGGCATGCCCGCCTCTTGTGCCAAAATCTCGATCGCCTCGATAAAGCCAACGTTCTCGGTCTCACGGATAAAACTGATCGCATCACCCTTGGCGTGGCAGCCAAAGCAATAATAAAACCCCTTGCTGTCATCGACATGGAACGAGGCCGATTTTTCCTGATGAAAGGGGCATGGCGCCCACATATCACCCTTAGCCTGATTAGATTTACGAGTGTCCCACATAACTTTGCGCCCGACAACCTGACTGAGGCTGGTACGGGTGCGCAAGTCGTCAAGGAATCCGGGTGGTAGGCTCATGCGCCCATTATTGGACGCCCACGCCTTAAAGTCCAGCAGAGGACAACGATACTTGTGATATTTCTAATGCGGTGAAAGACAGGCTTAAAAACCTGCCATGTGCCCCAGCGCCCTGTTGCTTATACAAATAGAGCGCACTGAAAGTGATATTTTAACAATTCTTGGAACAACACATCAGCGAAACCGCACCAGCCGCTTTTTTTCTGACTTCACGTGCCATAAACTTAGCGGTCAATTTCGATCAAACAATGAATTGAAATCTGAGCAAACCTCATTCAAAGCACCTGTTTAGAAACCCAATTTTGCCCGCCCGGACCAACCTTTCCCAGCCAACTTTGGGGCCACTCAAATGGGCGGATCACGCTGACATTTGCAAAGCTACGCCGGACAAATACCTCTTCTGAGGATAAAAATAATAGTTTTACATTTGCACCGGCATCCATCGTGGCATAAATCTGATGGCCCTCTGCACGCGCTGCCCAGAGCTGTTCCAGCACGCGCCAGCTTTGCGGCTTGAGATAGCATAACGCCGGCCGTGCCGCCATCATGGTGGCGTGTAAGGCAAGCGCATTGGCCTCGGACAGCGCCCCCAACGTTGCAAAATCGCGTGCCTCGAGGGCCGTGTGGACAGCTGTGCAGTCCGCCTCGGCCTGTGCGGGCCAAATCTTGAACAACGGGCTGGTGGCAACAGTATGGTTCATCCCATCACGCGACGATCGGGATTTCGGCCCAGTATCCACAGGAACAATCGCAATTCTGAATTCCGGCCAGTCCAGCATCAGGGGCCGCGCAAAACTATCGCTGCCATCCTCTTTTTCCCCGCGGTCCCAGCGCACGAACCCATGCCATAGGGATCGCGTTGCACTACCACTGCCAAAACGCGCCAGCATACTGAGCACAGACTTTGGCAGTTTCAGGTTGAACGCCGCATCCAGTGCCAGTGTCAGGGCGGCAAAGCCAGAAGCCGAAGACGCCAGCCCGGCCGCAGTGGGCAGGGTGTTGTCGGTCTCAATCCGCAGAGGCAGCGTCTGCTCACGACGATAAAGATCCACAAAGCATATGATTTTCGACGCAAACGCACTGTCTAACGGCAAAGATACGCCATTCAGCCAAACCTCATCATACGCAGTTTCAGCTGGAAAAATCCGTGTGTGGCTGCCCCAATCAGCAAGTGAAATTGACAGCGAACTGTTCAGAGGAAGGTTCAGAACAGCATCGCGTTTGCCCCAATACTTGGCTAATGCGATATTGCTGGGGGCATAGGCCACAGCCGGTTGTTGCACCGAAAGTCGCGCCGGTAAATGGGCGGCAAAACACGCCGCAGGCTTGGCCGGGTCGGTCAACGATCGGTCAGTCATCCAGCACAAGCCCTTTTGCGGTAAATGGCGCTGGCTGATGCTGCGCCACAAGCGGGCCTAACGCAAGGATACAATCACCCAGACCAGAGCCGGATATCTTCGCCGCCATCACGCCGGCCTCAGACCGCGCCCGCGCCACCAATGCATCAAGCATCGGGTCCGACACCCTCAATTCGACCATCAGATCCTGATAGGCGTTCAACTGTTCGGCAAACACCGGCCAGTCACGGAGGCGGGCTGCAGTGATTGCCGCCATTGCCCTGCCCCCCATTCGCCCGTACAGCGCCGCATACGCAGCCTCGCGGCCCTGCATCCGTTTTGCAATCCCGGCAAGTACATCACCAGTAGGCGTCTTATATCCGCAATAACACAGGCTCAATTGTGGTGGATGGGGCAGCAAAATAATCACCGCTTGCTCAGAAGTACTTACAAGATCATGGTGTTGAGAGGACGGTGAGAAAAGTCCGGCCACATTGGCGCCACTGCCCGGCAAAGCGGTGTCAGCGGCGGCGGCCGTAAGTTGATATCCCAACAATCCACCATGCAGGCTTGCCGCAAGATCTGCGCCACTGCCCCGCCCCTGCAAACCGCGAATGATCTCCAACGCCTGCTGATGCAGCCGTGCCTTGCGGGGCATGGGCGGCTGATCTGTTTTTGGCTGAGTCTGCGGTTGCGTTTCTGGACGGGTCATCGCCTCTAACAGCCCCAGTGTCGCAATTGTGACCGCAGCCGAGGATCCCAAGCCCAGCTTCGGGTCAATTTGCGAAACGATATCAAGGCGCAGTCCATGAGAAAGCCGGTCGCGATAAAGTGCCAGCGCGGCGAGAACAAACCGCATCGGACCACTGACCTCAAAGCTGTCGAGCGCCACCACCACTGGATCCGAAATGCCCGAGAAGATCTGCACCTGCCGATTGTCGTTTGGCTTGGCCGTAATGGTAACGCGCTGATCAATGGCGCAGACCATCGCGGGGTGACCATAGACCACCGCATGCTCGCCGGTGATCATGATACTGCCCGGCGCCGAGGCCGACATCTTGCGCTGCATGATCACAGACCCATGCCAGGCCGTTCGCCGGGTGCGCCAACGTCTTGGTCCACCATGCAAAGACGGGTACCACTTTCGGCAATGGTGAGCCTGTCCCAACGATAATCGGGGAACTGCCTCATCACGGTTTCAAACGCCTCTGCGTCGGGCAAATGCACCAAAAGCACCCCAGCATGTGCCCCATGCACCGATCCTGCGCCAGAAATTTTGGCAGCGCCCCCCACTTGTTCAATCGCCGCAACAAACGCCAATGCTGCCATCGGTATCACACCAAGGCGCCGCAACAGCCGGTGATTTTCTCGCAGCCCCTCTTTTGGGCTCCCGCCGTTCTCAAGAGCGGATTGGAGGGCATTTGTGCAGTCTTCGAACGCCCGCCAAAGCACCTGATCAGATCCATAATTTTGCCGAACGGATGAAACACATTCCCCGGTCGAGGCCGTGGGGATCCCGCCGAGCACCCAATACCACCCCCCGTCCTTAAGCCGATCAGCCATCACCGCGGTATCGGGGGCCGAAATCTTTCCGTTTTGAACACGGTTAATACCGCCATAGGTGACCGCCGCCGCATCGATTGCGCTGCCTTTGCCATGTTGTAAACGCTCGCAGAAGCGCACCTGTTCAAAACGTTCCGACGAGCTTTGATGATGGTTTAACAAATGCTCATACAACACAATTGTCGCGGCAATCACCGCCGCAGAAGACCCCATGCCCGCCCCAAGAGGCAAATCTGAGGTGCTGTGCAACCGACCCGGCACAGGCAATTTATGCGGCGCCATCCCCCCCGGAACCGGCAGCATCTGCAACAGCGCAGACATCGTATAGACCGCCAGATCATCGGGACGCTGCAGAATGTTCTGCACCGCTAAATCGCCGCGAACAAAGCGATCAAACCGCTCATCCAGCGTGCGTTTAAAGGTCTTAAGCAGTGTGAGCGGATACAACTGACCCTGTGACAGATCGGCAAATGCCGTCTGCAAGCCCGTGCTGAGGTGGATCGGTTCGAACCAAACGTTGGTATAAAGCTCGACTGCTGCCACCAGCGCCGGCGCGCCATAGACGACAGAATGCTCACCAGACAAGATCACCTTGCCGGGCGCGCGGGCAAAATGACGCTCAGGCGATTTCATAATGCCGCTTGTGGGCCTCGATCTTGGCCAACCTGAACCTGCCGGTGGTTTGCACATCAATCACAACTTGTTCCCCGTTTTGAGGGTCAGGCGCGTGCCATAAGTCAACATAATGATCATAGCTCAAAGCGACACGATGGGCCATCAAACCCTGATGCCGGTCGGTGAACAATTGCGCCCGGTATCCAGGTTGAACCATCCCAGAGAAAAACTCGGCAACCGCACCAGATCCATAACTGAACAGCGCAATGGGTTTGCCCGTCAGGTCCTGATCAGTGCTTTCGAGCGCGGAAATAAGGCTGAGATACAGCGCTGCACTGTAACAATTCCCAATCTGGCGGCTATAGGCCAGACCCGGCTTGATTTTGTCAGAATCCACCGTGGCCGCGTTTAAAGACGCCAGATGACGATGGGCTTTTTCACCCATCCGAGAAAACGGCAAATGGTAACAAAACTGCGCAAAATCCTCAAAGGCACGCCCCTCATTCACCTGATAATCAGCCCAGGCATGGCCCAGTGAATGCAGATATTTCAGTGCCGAATATTTACCGTCAACCAAGGGCGTCTTGCGATAGTTCGGGCGCCAGAAATCCATAATATCTTCACTGTGACATCCAGAGGCGAGATCGATCTCTAGGATTGTCGGGTTGGCCGAGATCAACATCGCCACAGCACCGCTGCCCTGAGTGGCCTCGGCGGCGCCACCCAGATCATAGCGCGACACATCGCTGGCAATCACCAGAACCTTGCGGTCAGGTTTGCGCGCCACATAGCCACAGGCCATCTGCAACGCTGCCGTGGCGCTGTAACAGGCCTGCTTGAGCTCCACATTGCGGCACTGTGGCTTTAGCCCCAGCAATCTGTGCACATAGATACCAGCCGATTTCGACTGGTCGATGCCGGTCTCAGTGGCAAACAACAGGCTGTCGATACCGTCAGGTCCATGGGCGTCAATAATCGGCAGGGCGGCTTCGGCGGCGAGCGTCACGATATCTTCATCGTGGCAGGGAAAAGACATTTTATTCTGCCCGATGCCCCGGCTGAATTTATCCGCATCAATCCCATGATGCTCGGCCAGACTGGCAAGATCCAGATACTGATGAGGGATATGAAAGCTTATTCTTTCGATGCCTATTTTCATCTTACCCACTTACTTATATCAGCCGCTATTTTCTCGAGACACCGCAGGGTGCCGTGATCTCGCAGAGACGAAATACGCGTATGAAACCACAATGTTACATTTATCCGATCACTCGAGGCGTGTCGAGACGAATGCGTTCCCCAATATTGAGGTGCCAAACCGCCCATACAGCCTGCAGAGCATAATCACCCGCGCAGCCTGTTTGGCAATTATTGGCACAAAGCGCAATAGATTCAGGGTTCATTTACGCTCCAGCACCATATGCGCTTTCATCAATTCCCCCGGATTGGTTTGCGCCGCCATCAGCGACAGTTCACCGCACAGCACCGTTGCCGCGCACAGCACAGCAAGACGTCGGGCATTGTCTCCAGGCGCGCGCGCGCTGCGGCAGCCAATTTTTTCCAGATGTCCCTCAACCACGTCATTGTCTTTGCCGTTGCCCACTGTCCCCACAATCACATTGGGCAGGGTGCACGAAAAATACAGAGCATCGCGACGCACCTCACAATGCACAATCCCTTGCGATCCCTCAATGATATTCGCAGCATCCTGTCCAGTGGCGAGATAGAAGGCTAACAGCATATTGGCAAAATGCGCATTAGCAGAGCGCAGGCTTCCGGCGATCACACCGCCAAGTAGGTTTTTCTCAACATTGAGCTGCACCATCAACTCCGGCGTCGTGCGCAAGAGCCGCTTGCAAACTGTGCGCGAAATTTCAGCTTCAGCAACGACATATTTACCACGCCCCAAAATACCGTTAACCGCACTGGTTTTTTTGTCAGTGCAAAAATTACCCGAAATTGTACTGTAAGACAGCGCCGGATATTGCTGTAAAATCCAACTGAGCAACGCATCTGCGGCTTTCGTCACCATATTGTGGCCCGAAGCATCCCCTGTGGAACATTCAAACCGCACATACAGAAGATTTCCGACAATCTGACGATTGAGACCGATCAACTGGGCAAAGCGGCTGGTCTGACCGACGATGGCTGCCAATTCGTCAAACCGTCCGGCAATGGCATCACTGGCCTTTTTGGCTGCTGCTGCTGATTGCGCCCGCAACGCAACCGAGCGGGTCATCCGTTCATCGATCACAGTGCAGCGGATACCACCACAGTGGCGCGACACCCGCGCGCCCCGCCCCGTCGACGGCCACAAAGGCGTCTCATAGGTGGCGAGCGGCACGCTCACCGCCCCGTCGATCACCTCGCCAGTGATTTTAATCGGACCAACCCATTTTGTCGGTATCGGCGTAACATGGAGGGCGCTGGTCGTCATAGGGCTGCCTGTTTGTTGTTTACGATTGCGATGCGCAACCCGGAAGATACTGCAATTACCTCCCACATAATACGATAGCGCGCAACGCCAACCCGACGTGGCAAAAGCACCTGTCCTCCTGTGCCGCCGCCACAGCGAAGGTTTGTTCATTGAGATTTCCCCCAAAGCGCGCCAACGCCTATCGCAATTGCGAATTTCAGGATCGAAATTCAAGTGCATAGGGGCGATTATAGGCTTTCCCAGCACCCGAAACTAGCGCAAGCAAGCGATCTGCGGCAAAGATTGGGAACCCGCCGCTGCAACCATGCACAGCGGCTGATAATGTACTTATTTTGCAGCAATAATACCAATTTCAACGGTGTATTGTGGCGTCGCCAGACGCGGCGATTCCACACAGGCGCGACAGGGCGCGTTGCCACCTGTTGACCAAGCATCCCAGACGGCATTCATCTCAGCGAAATCATCCATGCTTGTCAGCCAAATCGTCGCTGACAAAACTTTGGATTTATCCGATCCAGTCTCGGCGAGCAGGCCGTCAATCTGCGCCAAGATCGCTTGGGTCTGATCTGCAACACTGGCGCCCGGCGCGCGCGCGGCAACCTGCCCTGCCAGATAGACAGTATCGCCGTGAACCACGGCTTGGCTCATGCGGTCATTGGTGTGAAAACGTGTGATAGACATACATTTATTCCATTTTAAAATTCTAACACCGCAGGCATATACCAAAATAAGAGCTGTGGGAAACCAGAAGTCGCATTAAAAGGCACGGCTCAGAAACATAGATTTATTGACTGAAAAATAGGCTAGAGGGTCCCACCATGAGTTTGAAAACACCGCGCCGTTAAAGACCATTAAAAGTGACGTATAAAGTCAATTGTCATATTTAAGGTCAATGGAGATGCCTTATGAAAGCATGCCTTAAAATCACTCTAGCAGCTGCAAAGTCAGCCAGATAACCTGCCACACCGCGGCAAAGTCCGTTGTGACAATCTGATATCGTGTCTTTACCGCCCTTGTTTCGATGGGTTACATGACTTTGCACGTCGAAGAAGGCAAACACACTATTATTTTGAGAGGCAAGATGGCCCCGTTTAGTCGCGAGGCCCAGGGAGCCAATTAAAATATATATTGACCGTTTGATAAATAAATGCAGGACTATTGACTTAAAATCTGGGGGTAAGACGATGAAATTTTTAGGATTGATAACACGCAGAGCTGCAATCGCAGCTGTGTTAAGCGTTGGCGCGTTGACAAGCACAAGCGTTGCTGCAGCGGAAAAACTGAAGGTGGCAGCGATCTACACGCTGCCGGTCGAACAACAGTGGGTCAGCCGTATACACAAGGCGCTGAACGCAGCCCAAGACCGAGGTGAAATTGAATATCTCTATTCCGAAAATGTCGCCAACAACGACTATGAGCGGGTGATGCGAGAATATGCCGAGCAGGGTCAGCAATTAATTGTCGGCGAAGTGTTTGGCTTAGAGCGCGCGGCGCGCAAGGTTGCCAAAGATTATCAAGAGACCGCGTTTCTGATGGGGTCTTCGTTCACACCCGTCGCGCCAAACTTTTCGGTGTTTGACAATTGGATTCACGAACCGAGCTATCTGTCGGGTATCGTCGCGGGTGCAATGTCCGAGAACAATCTGATCGGCATGGTCGGCGGCTATGCGATCCCAGAAGTTAATCGGCTGATGAATGCCTTTATGGATGGCGCACGCGAAGCCAATCCAGACGTCAAATTTATGGTCAACTTTCTCGACAGTTGGTACGATCCCCCGAAAGCCAAAGAAAGTGCTTTTGCAATGATGGATGCCGGAGCTGATATCATGTACGCTGAGCGCTTTGGCGTGTCGGATGCAGCCGTAGAGCGCGGTGTAAAAGCCATTGGCAACGTGATTGATACCGCCGCCGACTATCCCGATACAATCCTCGCCTCAGCGCTTTGGCACATGGAGGCAACCATCGACAAAGCTGTTGCCAATGTGGCCTTGGGCCGCTTTGAAGCTGCCGATTATGGTCAGTACAGCTTTATGGCCTATGGCGGTGGATCGCTTGTGATCGACAGCGCCTTGGTCCCGGCCGATGTCGTGGCCAAGGTCAAGGCCCGCGAAGCTGAAATTCAAGACGGATTATTTCGGGTCAACGTCAATGACGCCCGTCCTGTTTCCGATAAATAATAGAAATTTGCACCGGCCCCTACTGGCGGCCGGTGCAACAAAAAGGCAGAAAAATGGGCAAAGTTTTCGCTCTTAAAAGCTTGTCCAAACGCTTTGGCTCCGTCTTGGCAAATGACAGGGTAAGCCTTGATCTGCATCAAGGCGAAGTTTTGGCCCTTCTGGGTGAGAATGGATCTGGCAAAACCACTTTGATGAATATGCTGTTCGGGCACTACCTGCCTGATTCTGGCACGATTGACGTCGCAGACCACGACGGCGTCTTGCAACCAATGCCGCTGGGCCAACCGCAGATCGCGTTGGCCAAGGGCATTGGGATGGTACACCAGCATTTCACCCTGGCGGAAAACCTCAATGCCCTAGAAAATATCATGATGGGCACTGAACGCCTGACCGCCTTGCGCTGGCAAACGGCAGCGGGGCGCGACAAGCTTAACCGGATTATGGATGAAACCGGACTGCGCGCACCACTGGACGTTACGGTTGGGCGTTTGTCCGTTGGCGAACGGCAAAGAATTGAAATCCTGAAAGCGCTGTACCGCGATGTGCGCATACTGGTCCTTGACGAGCCAACTGCAGTTTTGACCCCACAAGAGGCCGATGCTTTATTTGAAAACATTCACACAATGGCCGCGGCGGGCCTTTCGGTCATTTTCATTTCCCACAAGCTGCGAGAGGTGCTGTCATTTTCGCAGCGTATCGTGGTGCTGCGGCAAGGGATCAATGTCGGTGAGTTGATCACAAAACAGACCAATGAGGCAGAGATTGCCAATCTTATGGTTGGCAGCGGTGTCTTACTTGCCGCCCGTGACGATGTGACCCCGGGCGAGACTGTTCTTAAAATTGATCGTGCAGGTGTGAGCGGTTACTCCAAGCGCGATACGCTGCAAGATCTCTCGCTTGAGGCGCGCGCACACGAAATTCTGGGGATCGCCGGTGTGTCGGGCAATGGCCAGACCGGACTTGCTGGATTAATCGCCGGCCTCAAGCGCCCCGTTACCGGGTCTATTGCAGTAGATGGCCAAACAATCGCGCGGCCCTCTCCAAAGAAGATGCTAAAGGCAGGCGTAGGCCGCATTCCAGAAGACCGGCATCAAGAAGGGATCATCGGCACGATGTCTCTGGCTGATAATTTGGTGATTGAACAGCTTGATGATCCCGCGGTGCAGCGCTTTGGTATTTTACGCAAGACAGAAATCAAGTCAGCCGCACAGCAGCGGTGCGTAGACTATGATGTGCGCGGCCCGGGCATAAACGCCGAAGCGCGGTTGTTCTCGGGTGGCAATATTCAAAAAATGATCCTCGCCCGGGTATTCGAACAGAACCCAAAGCTTATTTTGGCAAATCAGCCCACCCGGGGTCTGGATATGGGCGCCAGCGCCGAGGTGCGGCGCAGATTGCTCGAGGCGCGCCAACGCGGCGCTGCCGTGGTGTTGATCTCAGATGATCTGGATGAAGTTCTTGCACTTTCTGACAGGATTTTGGTGATGCATGACGGACAGTTAACCCAAGCCGAAACCCGCGACCGGGCCGCGATTGGCCTATTGATGGCGGGAACCACGACATGATGCGCATCGAGCCCCGTCCCGAGATGACAAAAGCGATGTTAATTGCAGTGCCGATGCTTTCGGCTATTGCCTCTTTGGTAATTGCCGCCGTCCCAATTGCCTTTGCAGGGGCCGGTATCCTGCAGGCTTACCGCGAAATGTTCAACGGTGTCTTCGGCTCGGTGTTTGCGGTCTCAGAAATGCTCACCCGCGCAACACCGTTAATGTTCACCGGCCTGGCGGCTGCTTTGGCCTTCCGTGCCCGACTTTGGAATATTGGCGCCGAGGGGCAGTTGTATCTGGGCGCGCTGATGGCCGTCACGGTTGGGACTGGATATTTAGACCTGCCGCCTCTAATGCTGACGCCAGTGATTATTTTGATGGCTGCCCTCGCTGGCGCGGTGGGTATGGCGGTGCCGACGTTTTTAAAAATCCGCTTTGGCGCCGATGAGGTCGTCACCACGCTGTTGCTAAACTTTGTGATCCTGATTTTTGTTCAAATGATGCTGGAGGGTGCGCTGAAAGACCCTATGGGGTTGGGTTGGCCGCAATCGTCTCCGATCGTTGAAGAGGCCATGCTGCCCACGCTGCTGCCACGCATGCGCGTGCATTCGGGGCTTATACTGGCGCTTGTTTGCGCCGGGGTTGCACAATTCATGCTGTCGCGCACTATCTGGGGGTTTCGTCTGCGCGCGGTGGGGGAAAACCCCGTCGCCGCCGGTTATGCCGGTATTCCGGTCAACTGGTCACTGTTTACAATCGCCATCGTCTCAGGTGGGTTGGCGGGATTGGCGGGCATGTCAGAGGTGGTTGGTCTCAAAGGATATCTAACTTCCGACCTCTCGCCGGGATTTGGCTATATCGGAATAGTCGTCGCGATGCTGGCTGGTCTGTCCCCCGTGGGCGTGGTTCTGGCGGCGCTGTTTATCGCCTCGGTCTTTGTGGGCGCCGATAGTATGAGCCGGGCGATGGGGGTCTCGTCGTATCTGGCTGATCTTATTGTGGCGCTGTCGTTATTGTCGGTGCTAATCGGCGGTTTTTTCACCCGATATCGGGTCATTTGGTCCACCAGTAACCGCAGGCCAAGCCCATGATGGATATCCTAAATATCCTGATGAGCGAGTCGTTTTGGGCGGCGTCCCTGCGCATCGCTTCACCGCTGATTTTCGGGGTGCTCGGCGCGCTGTTATGCGAGCGTGCCGGTGTGCTGAACCTTGGGATCGAAGGCATATTTGTGGCAGGCGCGATGGCCGGTTGGATGGCGGTTTGGCTGGGGGCCAGCCTTTGGGGCGGCGTGTTTTTTGCCGCGCTCACGGGCGCTGCATTGGGGCTTTTGCACGGCATTTTAACCGTGCCGCTCGGGCTGTCCCAGCATGTATCAGGGCTGGGTGTGACAATGTTTGCCACTTCACTGAGCTACTTCACTTACCGGACCTCATTGCCGGATGTAACCTCGCCCCCCCGCATTGAGCCGTTCCGCGCACTCGACATTCCCTTTCTGTCGGATTTACCCTTTCTCGGACCGGTCTTATTTCAACAAACCGCACTGACATGGTTTGCTTTGGGATTGGTGGGCGCGGTCTGGTACATTATGAGCCGCACACCTTTGGGCACGGCTTTGCGCGCCGTGGGCGACAACCCCGACAGCGTCGACGCACAGGGATTATCAGTCTATGGGCTGCGCATCGGGGCGATTGTTGCGGGATCTGCGCTCATGGCGATTGGGGGCGCATTTCTAACAATGTCGGCCTTTGATGCGTTCTTTTTCGGCATGGTCAACGGCCGGGGCTGGATCTGTATTGCGCTGGTGATCTTTGCCAGTTGGCGTCCGGGAAAAGCCTTGCTCGGGGCAATCTTGTTTGGGGCATTTGATGCACTGCAAGTGCGCTTGCAAACCGAAGTTGGCGCCTTGGTGCCAAGCCAAGTTTTCTTGATGACCCCATATATTTTGTCGATACTTGCCCTTGTGGTCGCGGCACGCAGAGCGGATTATCCGCGAGCGCTTCTCAAGCCATGGTTCAAGGGCCAACGATAAGGATACGCCAATGTTTGATCTGATTGTAAAAAATGCCAGCCTCCCCTATGGCACCGGCGCTGTCGATATCGGATGCAAGGACGGCGTGATTGCCGCAATAGAACCAAACTTGACCGCAGAGGCCGGGCAGTCGATTGAAGCAGACGGAAACCTTGTCTCACCGCCCTTTGTCGATCCGCATTTTCATATGGATGCGACACTGTCGCTGGGCACTCCGCGGATGAATGTCTCGGGCACCCTGCTTGAGGGCATCGCACTGTGGGGCGAATTAAAGCCTGTGCAAAGCGTCGAGCAGATCTTTGAGCGCGCCATGCGCTATTGCGATCTGGCGGTGTCTATGGGCATTGGCGCGATCCGCAGTCATGTCGATGTTTGCGATGACAGCCTGAAAGGTGCCCAAGCCTTGCTGGAAGTGCGCAAGCAGGTGGCGCCCTATCTTGATCTGCAACTGGTTGCTTTTCCGCAAGACGGTGTTCTGCGCGACCCCACCGCTCTGAATAATCTTGAGCGCGCTCTTGATATGGGCGTCGATATTGTTGGCGGCATTCCACACTTTGAACGCAGCATGACCGACGGGGCCGCCTCGGTCCGGCTCTTGTGCGAGATCGCAGAAAAGCGCGGCCTGAGGGTGGATATGCATTGCGACGAGAGTGACGATCCCCATAGCCGGCATATCGAAACGCTTGCCTATGAAACCCAACGGCTTGGATTAAAAGGACGGGTGGCCGCATCGCATCTGACCTCGATGCATTCGATGGATAATTACTACGTCTCGAAACTGATCCCGTTGATTGTCGAGGCAGGGGTGCACGCAATCCCCAATCCGTTGATCAATATCATGCTGCAGGGTCGCCACGACAGCTATCCCAAACGGCGCGGCCAGACCCGTGTGCCCGAGTTGCGCGATGCCGGTATTACAATTGGTTTCGGCTCAGATTGTATGATGGACCCTTGGTACTCACTGGGCAAGGCCGATATGCTGGACGTGGCGTTTATGGGGCTGCATGTCGGACATATGTCCAGCCGCGCTGATATGCGTTGGTGCTATGAAGCGGTCACTGCCAATTCAGCAAAAATTATGGGGCTTGAAAAATACGGGCTTGAGGTCGGCAATCATGCAAATTTCGTGATACTGCAAGCCAAAGACACGATAGAGGCCATCCGGCTGCGTGCACACCGTCTGGCTGTGGTGCGGCGCGGGACGATTATCGCCAAGAACATGCCGCAGGTTACAAACATTAACCTGCCCGGTCGTCCCAGCACGGTGCAACCAGATATGTATACCCCACGGTCCCCATCGGATATGTGAACCGCAACAAACCCCAAAAACCGAAGCGTTTTTTCACTGGAGCAGACCCGCTCACTTCGGCCTGCGTACAAGACCACGCTGTCTGAGCAATCTGGGTGGATAATCTTAGCTGTAACTTTGCAGCGCCTGCGTTTTAAGGTAGCCGTTTTTGCAGGTCATACACAATGTCCCAAAGACAGCAAATTCCC
>DDEJ01000151.1:12086-12428 GCA_002336405.1 Rhodobacteraceae bacterium UBA1957 | reverse complement strand
AACCAAGCAGAAAATACCTTGGACACTTATGATTACCATTGTCCCACGGCGCTTTTAACACCCAAAAGGCAGAATATCTTAGAGGCTTTAACCCGAGGGGTTCCTGATAGGGGGTGACCCGGACATTATCCAAAATACGCATCAGAACATCTTGAAATATGCGTTTTTCCTCTTCGATCAACACTTCTGAAAGTGTATCAGATGTTTGGCTCATCACCGGCCACGTCGACCGGAACACATCGGGGCCTTTTTTTGTCAAGCAGACTTGGCGCACTGTTTAATCATCTGTGCTGACTTGGCGCGCGACCAAACCGTCTGCTTCCATCGCATCAATTGTCCTGC
>DDEJ01000151.1:4827-11696 GCA_002336405.1 Rhodobacteraceae bacterium UBA1957 | reverse complement strand
TTTCATACACGGCGAGCGAGGTCAGACACCACATTTTAATAGAGGTCAGCCCAACGCGTTTAAGGTCTGCCTGTTGCATTTTATTGTACCTGTGGGTGATCCGGTTGAGAAGGTCTGGCGCAAACCGGTTCAAACCGTCGGCTTCAATCAAAGTCGGGTGATTTATAGATTTTTCATATTGTTTGAATTGCCTTAACTTTGAGTAACCGCAAATATCCGCTCAAGCAACAACACAAAATACCGCGACACCATAGATCAAAATAAATTAAAGTACTATGTCGCACCACTCTGCCTTGTCTGGACCGCCATGTCGCAGGCCTGTCTTCGAAAACCCTTGATCGGCATTCGCCAGCAACAGACAGTGAAACCCTCAGGACGTAACCAGCTAAATTGGTTTGAGCACGATCGAAGGACAGGTTTCAGACCTTTAAAGCCCCGCGATTTCAGAACGCTATAGTCAAAGAAATTTGCTCAAACAAACTTTCAGTTAGTGCCAAAAAGTCGGCATTTTGGTCGGAATGGTGCGCAAGAACTGGGCGACAGCAGATATTTTTCTTGATATGAATTTATATTTTTACGGCTATCAATGCATCATTTCATTGATTAATGACATATTTTTTTCTGGAAAGTTTTGTGCCAGAACAGGACTAAGACGTGGTCATTGGCGGCGGTGGCCACACCAATTTCGCTTGCAAAGCCTGGCTCGCGCGTAGTGGGCTAAAGGTCTGTTTTCTTGAAATAAATCCATGAATTGGTGGAGTCTGCGTCACCCGTGAGGTCACCAAACTGGGGTTAAAGCACGATCTGTTTGGGTCTTCGCACGTCTGCATCCACGCCAACCCTGATTTCCAAGACCTTTTACCAGACCTAAATCAGCACGGCCTTGAGTATATCCGAGAGCAAAACCAGATCACCGGACACCCAAGCAAGATGATCCCAGTATCGTGACCTATAAAAATATCAAAAACCTGCGACGGCATTGCATATTACTCTGCGGCTGACACCCAATGCTGCCGCGAAAATTATGCAAATTGGCGTACGATACGCGATGGGTGTATCAAGGGGATGCTCTCTCCACCGGCTCAGCCCGGATTTATGCCCAGCACAATACAGGTCAGCTATAAGGGGCTGTTGAAACTAAATGAGGTCAACCTTTCGTCACACCAATTTGTCCTACAGCATTTTGAAAATGAAACGGTGCGCGCCTGTATTTTGGGTCGGGCGCTGGCACCGTAGATATTTCCTGATACCAAATGCACCCAACGCTCATTTAATATTCTGATCTCAGGTATACATTCCTAAGGCGCAGCGCTCCCAAAGGGCGGGTGGAATGATGCTCCTGCAGGCGTTGGAAAATTATATCGATGCCAAAGCAGGCACCGGCAGAACCCAAGCCCCGATTGACCGTTTTATGCTGGGAAAAGACGGGACCTGCCAAGGCGTGCAACTTGAGGCGGGGACGAAAAAATCCACACCCGCCAAGTGGTGGTTACTGGCCTTGGGCTCAAAATGTCTTTGCGTGATTGCATCGACGCCAAAAAATTGCCGCTTGCGTTTGTTACAGCCTGCCAAAATTTTTCCTATGGCGCGGTGTCGATTGCACGGGCGCATCATGTGCTCAATGAACTGTCCAACTATCGCAATGGCGATGACATGAACGCCTGTGCCTTCCATCGCATTCTTGGCGACATCCATGACATCGACGTACAGTATGGTGAAATTATGCTGGACAAAGCCCCGTCAAATCCGTTTCCGTGGGTCGCCGGTTGGAGCAAACTCGACCCCAGCCGCGCCCCTGAGGGCAAACATATCTTAATTATAGATACCATCGGGGTTGGCTGATGGCACGAGCTGGGCCGATTATATCGAAGACTATGCCGAAAACGTCCTGCTCAAAGTATTGCGCCGTCACACAACAAATATGACCAACATCAATATTCTGGGGGCCTATTACGAAACCGGTGTCAGCCTTGAGGCCGCCAACCCCGCGTTTGTGTCGCGCAATACAACAAGTGGTGAAGGGCTGTTGTCGCAGATGGGCTATATGCAGCCCCTCCCCGGCTGCAGCCAATACAAATCGCCGATACCCAAGCTTTATATGACTGGACCTAGTTGCCAGCTAGGTGGCGAAATTGCCGCAATGGGAACCATTGCCGCGACTGTAATGCTGCGTAATTTTGGCATGCCGCATCGTCCAATGAATTAAAGGTTTACCACAATGCGTGCGCCAATCGAAAAATACACAGCTCTGATCCTTCAACCCCACATCGAGGTTGCCGTCGACTAAGAAGCTATCACACGCAATCTGAACCGGGTGCTGAAGATGATTGATTTGGGGTGGGCTATTAATGGGAAGTGCCGGTTCGTCTGGTTGCCTTTCCCACGTATTTTTTTGCACGGCGTCATCACCCCTGCCAAAGGCAAAGCGGGGTTGAAAACTTCATGAAAAAAGCAATCCCTTTTGAAGATCTGAAATTCAAAGCCTTATTGATATGTGCATCAGCGACCAGGTGTTCTTGGTCAGCACGCCCGTTTGGCAACCGACGCTGTGTGGACCGGTGCTGGCCCAGAACGCGACAAACCCGTCGCTCTGAAACCTTGATTGACTACGCACACGATCAATGTAGCCAAGCCTGCGCGCGGGGCTCAGAAGTTTCTCGATGCGGCCGCCTTCAAGATCAGTTTGTCTAATATCAGGTCAAAAACCGCCCCACGCAGACGCTCCTTCTCTTTTTAAGCAGCTTTAGTTCCTGAAGTTGTTTTATGCCCATTCCGCCGTATTTTTTCTTTGGTGAAAATAGCTTTGTGTAGTGACGCTGATTTGTCTGATTGCATCAATTCGGGGCATGCCTTGTCCCATCAGAAATTTCACTTGCCGTAACTTAACGACAATCTCTTCGGGCTTGGGTCTGTTAAAGGCCATACTTGGTCCTCTGATTTCCTAACTTTACGGGCAGACCACTGTAAAGGGGGGGGCTCAAGCGTGATTTATGCTGTTTATCGCACCATGTCCGCAATAACGTCCTTGGCAATCGAAAAGCCATGGGTCATCCCCTGACCAGAGGTCTGGTTAACGGCTGTCACCCCGTCTGCGGGCGAAAAAACAAGTGAGGTTGCATTTGGCAAATATGCGTAATGTCCCAGCCAACGCTCTGCAATTTGGGGCTCTGCAAGGTGAACCAGATCCGCAGCCTCTGCGAGTATCAACGCGTCAACTTCGCTGGACCGGGCCAAAATACGCCCGTCTCCATAAGCGTGAGAATCCCCGATTGTGATACTCCCATCCGGTTCTTGGGCAATAATAACATGGATGCCATGATCAATATGAGGTTGGAAGCGTTGGGCTTGCATCGTTAAGAGATCTTTCAGGCTCGGACAGGACGAAAATGCGCTATAGCGGCTCATACTTAGACCGCCCATTACGAAGGGTTGCAACCGCCACTCTTTCGGTTGTGGATGGGTGCGCATCATCTGTAATTGGCACGATTTGACACCGTTTGCCGCAAAGGCGTCGGGAAAAAGCGACGCGAACTCATCACCACCACACAAAACGACATGATTGGCGGTGAAGTTACCAGCTGAGGTGCTGATATGCGGGGGCGACACCTCCTGAACTTCGGTTGAAAAATAAAAAGATACATCGTATTTTTGCTGCAGCCACGCAGCCATTTTTGCATTGGCCTGCCGTTGATCGACCTTCCAGGTCTCAGCACTAAATAACGCACCGAGCGCCCTATCCGCGTTGAGAGCCGGACAATAGCGTCCCAAATCCTCAGAAGCCACCAAATGAGCCCCGTGTGCTGCCATCTTTGCGCTCTGCGCAAACTCTTGCAGAACCGCCATTTCCTCAGGGGCGCGCGCAACAAATATGCAACCCGATTGCCGCAGCTCAAACCCAGCTTGCGGTGCGATCGCTTGCCAATATCTCAGGGATTTATGGGCGCTGGACAACTGAGACCCCGGCGCCTGTGCATTCAGGGCAAGCATGCCAAAATTACGCACCGAAGCACCCAGCGCATTAGGGCTGCGGTCAATTACAGCCACGTTCAACCCCGCCTGTGAGGCGTGAAATGCGTGAGCAAGCCCGATGATCCCCGCCCCGACAATTACCAGATCAAATTGTTTCATCTGCACCCGTCCCATTGAAAAACCGTTTCAACTATTATGATAAACTATTCTTACGAATAATGAGGCGTGTCAATTCAGCTCCGGGATCGACACCAAAGGCAACAAACATCTGACATCAGATAATCTCAGTCACCTAGTACGCTGCAAAGCCCAGATACGACAACCATCAGGCTCTTGGATCAATCGCTACACAAACGGCTTTTTGTTAAAAAGGCTAACGCTGACATTTTTTGTGGCCTTTCCAATCCAATCTGAGATTGTTGGCGCCTCATTGATCTGTTTACGCACGAGTTCATAAAGCGCATCTTCGCGGCCTGTGTGTTCCGAGCAATCCGAAATAAAATTTTGCAAGGCCTTACCATAGGTCCCTCATTTGACACTGAAAGTAACCTATCCCCGATAGGTCAGCCCAAATTGATGTGGGCAATTGAAATTAAAAAGCATAAAAAACCCTTACAAATCAGAAGGCTTACTATAAGGTGGAATGATAATACTATACATATTAAAATAATATCATTTACCCTGTGAACGTGTAACACTCTGTTGCATTACGCTTCTGACCGCCAACTGACTCGCCTCGCTTGGTGGATAAAAAATGACAATAGGAGAGAAACATGAAACTAAAATCATCGATTTTGACATCAATGGCCACCAGTGCCATCTTCGCCACATCCCTGATGGCAGAGACTGAATTGACGGTCTATACAGCCGTCGAGGCCGAAGACCTCAGCCGTTACGCAGCAAAATTCAATGAAAGCCATCCCGATATCACAATCAATTGGGTGCGCGATTCAACCGGTATTATTACTGCCAAACTGCTAGCAGAGCGCGACAACCCGCAGGCCGATGTCGTCTGGGGCCTCGCAGGCACCTCGTTGTTGTTGCTGAAAGCGGAAGGTATGCTTGAGGCCTATAAACCGGCCGGTGTCGAAAAGCTCGATAGCAAGTTCGTTGACAGTGATAACCCGCCGGCCTGGGTCGGAATGGACGCTTGGGTAGCCGCAGTTTGCTATAACACCGTCGAAGCCGGCAAAGCTGGCCTGACACCGCCAACATCGTGGCAAGATCTCACCGACCCACAATACGCTGGCCATATAATTATGCCGAACCCGAACTCTTCGGGCACCGGGTTTTTGGATGTATCCAGCTGGTTGCAGATATTTGGTGAAGAAGGCGGTTGGGCCTATATGGATGGGCTGCACGAAAATATTGCGCGCTATACCCATTCGGGATCAAAGCCTTGCAAACTAGCGGCTGCCGGCGAAATACCCATCGGGGTTTCCTTTGCTTTCCGCGGAGCAAAATCCAAAGCTGCAGGGGCGCCACTTGATATTATTGTGCCTACCGAAGGCGTTGGCTGGGATATGGAAGCCACAGCGATTGTGGCGGGTACAGCCTATCTTGAAGCCGCTCAGAAACTAGTCGATTTCTCGGTCACCCGCGAAGCCAACGAGATGTATAACCAAGGTTATGCGGTTGTCGCCTATCCCGGCGTTGCCAAACCGGTTGAGTTCTTTCCCGAGGGTTTAATCGACGCCATGATCCCGAATGATTTCGAGTTCGCCGCCAATAACCGTGCAAGAATTTTGAACGAGTGGCAATCGCGGTATGACGGAAAATCCGATCCCAAATAAATGCAATGACGCAGGGGTTTTAACGCCCCTGCGTTTACATAATCCCCGCGACAAGATCGATGCACCGCTAGATTGATTTTGTTGATCTCTCAAAGCCACAGGTCACTTAAAGGCCAACCCAAAGACGCTGTTGCTTTGCATGAAGGAAGTTTTCCGTGAACCACCCCACAGCCCAAAAAACAGACCCGAAACCCACTTATTTAAAAATTGAAAATATATGGAAAGCTTTTGGTAATTTTCTGGCGCTGAAAGATGTCTCACTTGACATCAAAGAGGGCGAGTTTGTGTGTTTTCTTGGGCCGTCAGGATGCGGTAAAACCACTCTTTTGCGCGCCATTGCCGGATTAGACTTGCAAACCAAGGGTCAGGTCGCGCAAGCCGGAAAAGACATCTCAAACCTGCCCCCTTCAGAGCGTGATTACGGGATTGTGTTTCAATCTTATGCTCTGTTTCCAAACCTGACCATCGAGCAAAATATTGCCTTCGGACTGGAAAACACTGGCCGCAGCAAACCAGAAATCGCCAAACGTGTGGTCGAATTGCTGCGCCTTGTCGGTCTGACCGAGCAAGCCAAGAAATATCCTGCGCAATTGTCGGGTGGCCAGCAACAGCGCATTGCGCTGGCACGCGCTATCGCCACCAGCCCGGGGCTATTGCTGCTTGACGAACCTCTCTCAGCGCTCGACGCCAAAGTGCGGGTGCATCTGCGCCATGAAATCAAGGCGCTGCAACAAAAGCTGGGCGTCACTACCGTGATGGTCACCCATGATCAGGAAGAGGCGCTGTCCATGGCCGACCGAATTGTGGTGATAAACCATGGCAGTGTCGAACAAGTCGGCACACCCACTGAGGTGTATTGCACACCCGCTACCCTGTTTGTTGCCGATTTTATTGGCGAGATGAATCAGCTGCGTGGGCTTGCAAAGACCCCCCATCAGGTGACGGTCGGCACTACAACATTGAGCTGTGTGAAACACGATTTCCCGCAGAGCCGAGACATCATCATCGCCATCCGACCAGAGGATATCATCCCCCATGGGGCCGCACAACCGAACACCAAATCAGCCACTGAGTCTGGCGCCAAAACCCTGCCTAAAAGCGACGGAG
>DDEJ01000151.1:0-4498 GCA_002336405.1 Rhodobacteraceae bacterium UBA1957 | reverse complement strand
AAAGCGACGGAGGCGTTGCCAGCCTCTGTGCCGTTCACGACAATCTGTTTCAAGCGCGTCTCACAGAAATGGAGTTTCTCGGTTCGTTCTGGCGCTGTCGGTTGCACAGTGATGCTTTTGGTAGCAATAAGATTATCGCAGATTTCTCGATCAATGCAGTCCGGCGCCTGAATTTGCGCTGTGAGCAGACACTGACCATAGAACTTCCCGCAGCGCAACTTTTGGCCTTTGCGTCTCCAGTAGATCCGGTCGTGGTGGATCAGGTCGTGGTGGATCAGGCATGAGCCTGCTGCCGACCACCCCAGACACACTGCCTGCTGGCCCCGTAGTAAAAGGCAAGCTCAGCCGCGATGACATCCTGATGCGCGGCGGTATGGTGGTAATTGCGCTCTATCTGGTGATCACATTGGTGTTGCCGCTCTATGCAATGTTTTCCAAATCCTTCTCGACCTACCAATTCGAATTGGCACAATATGAAGTTCAGGTCAGTGACGAGGCCGGTCAGTTTAATACCGCCACATTTACGCTGGCCGACCGCAACGCCCAGATAGAGGCAGTACAACTCGATGATCTGAGCACCGGTTCTGGCGGGCGGCTTGGGGTGACAAAGTTTTTTCCTGATTTCAGTTTTCGCAGCCCTGTTATGTACAGGTTTCGCAATCTCGATGACACGGGGCGGTTCCTTGTCGGCTCAGCATTGAAAGACGATACCAAATGGTATGAGCTTGACAGCAATACTTTCCGAAGGGTGCAACTCAGACCTGTCAAATCTACCGGACTTGCCAATTTCGTCAACTACTTCTCAACTCCCGCCCTGTTCAATTCGATTAAAAACTCCCTGATGATCTCGATCATTAGCACTATGATCACCGTCACGCTGGCGTTCTGGTTTGCCTATGCGTTAAACCGCAGTTGCATGCGCTTCAAAGGCATGTTCCGTTTGATTGCGATGGCCCCTATTTTGGTACCTTCGCTGTTGCCGGGGATCGCGCTGGTCTATCTGTTTGGGGCGCAGGGCATTCTCAAAGAGCTGATGTTTGGCGCCAGTATTTACGGGCCAATTGGCATCGTTATCGGATCGGTCTTTTTCACGTTTCCCCACGCTTTTTTGATTATTTCAACGGCTCTGGCTATCTCAGATGCGCGGCTATACGAAGCCGCGGTGTCGCTAAAGGCCTCGCCGTGGCGAACCTTTTGGAGAGTGACCATCCCCGGAGCCCGCTATGGGTTGATTTCTGCGGCCTTCGTCGTGTTCAACTTAGTTATTACCGATTTTGGCCTGCCCAAAGTCATTGGCGGCCAGTTCAACGTACTCGCAGTCGATATCTATAAGCAGGTGATTGGACAGCAAAATTTTGAAATGGGGGCGGTTGTCTCAGTGGTCTTGATCATTCCGGCTATTTTGGCCTTTGCGATTGATCGGCTTGTCCAAAGCAAGCAGGTAGCGCTGTTAACCGCGAGATCAGTCCCATATGCACCAACACCGAATGCAAAAACAGATAATATTTTCCTGATTTACTGCAGCGTGATTGGCTTGTTTGTGGTCGGAATGCTAGCGATCTGTCAATTTGCGGCACTGATCAAATTCTGGCCCTATGACTTAAGCCTGAGCCTGAACAATTATCAGTTCGACAAAATGGATGGTGGCGGCTGGGGGGCGTATTATAACTCGATCAAACTGGCTCTGTTGACGGCTGTTATCGGCACATCAGTGGTGTTTTTCGGGGCGTATCTAGTCGACAAATCAAACGGTTTTCGCACCGGCCGGGCAATATTCCAGATGTTTGCCATGCTTCCGATGGCAATCCCGGGCATGGTGCTGGGGTTGGCCTATATTTTCTTTTTCAACAATCCCGAAAACCCACTCAATTCAATTTATGGCACAATGGCGATTTTGGTTGTCTGTACCGTAACCCATTTTTACACAGTGTCGCATCTCACTGCAGTCACTGCACTGAAACAAATGGACCGCGAATTTGAATCCGTCTCTGCGTCGCTCAAACAACCGACGTTAAAACTTTTCACAAGGGTCACGGTTCCGGTTTGTATGCCCGCCATCCTGGACATCTCCATCTATCTGTTTGTCAATGCGATGACGACGGTCTCGGCGGTGGTATTTTTATATTCCCCCAAGACGGCACTGGCCTCGATCGCAGTACTTAATATGGATGATGCCGGTGACATCGCACCAGCAGCGGCGATGGGCATGATGATTTTCTATACCAATGCCGCAGCGCGTATTCTGCATCTGATTATATCCAAGGGGCTTTTAAAACGCACCCAAGCTTGGCGTCAACGCTAGCTCAAGTCCTGCGCAATTCCGTCCCCATTTAAAAAGTCCTGCGCAACCCCTGTAAAGGCCCGAATAATGCGTAAATCCTTTCGCTGGCCCAGAAAAGCGATGGTTTCACTCATGTGCAGGTCCACGCCCTCCAACGCGATCGGTATCAACCGTGGATCGTCGCCGAGCTCGGCTTGCGACACAAAGCCGATGCCGGCGCCAGAGGCGACAACCTCGCGCATTGCCTCACGTCCTTCGGCTTCGATAACCGGGGTCAAAACAACCCCTTGTCTCTGGGCTTCGCGCTCGATGTTCTCGCGGGTTTTTGAACCAACCTCTCGAAACACCAAAGGAAAATGGGCAAGATCTTCAAGGCGCATATGTGTGGTGCCAATCGGCACCACGCCTTTGGCGGCGAAGGCAATGATCTCTGTTTTTCCCAAGTCCAGTGTTTCAATATCGGCCCCCGCAGAGAGCGCCCCTAGAACGCCAATCTCTGCATCATAAGACCTTAGCCTGTCCACAACATCTTCCGAATTGCCCGATTGTAGCAAGACATCCACTTTGGGATAGCGTTTGCGAAATGCGGCCAAAATCTGGGTCACGTGACGTGCTGAGTCTGCAATAATCCGAATACGGCCATCCATCTCAGCGCGGGCCTCAGAAAAATATTCATCAATATGTTGCTCAATTTCAAAAAACTGCTTGGTCAACAAAAAAAGCTGCTCGCCTGCCTCCGTCAGAGCAATCACCTTACGCTCGCGATTGAACAACAGTACATCATAATCTTGCTCTAATTTACGAACCTGTTCAGACACACCCGGCTGGGTGACGTGCATGGCAGCTGCGGCCCTTGAAAACCCGCCTTTTAATGCCACAAAATGAAACGCACGCAATTGACTGTAACGCATCTGGGACCCTGTTTTAATATATAAGGAACGCTTATGGATCAATCTATAATAGCGATTTTACATAAGTCCAGAGATTGTGCATTGATCGCTCCAAACAACCCCGTTGGAGTGTCGTGATGAAAGCCACCTCGCCAGAAATACAATGCCCCCGCCTTGGAGAACCCTATCTTCTTACCCCAGGTCCTCTGACCACATCGTATAAGGTAAAAGAGCAAATGCTGCGCGACTGGGGCAGTTGGGATGATGATTTTCGCGCCATGACACAAGAAATACGCACCCGGCTCTTGGCGCTGATCGATGACGGTGATGAGGCCTATGACTGCGTGCCTATGCAGGGCAGCGGATCTTTCTCGGTCGAAGCAATGTTGGGAACCTTCATTCCAGCCTCGGGCAAGGCGCTGGTGCTGGCAAACGGTTCGTATGGAAAACGCTCGGCGCAAACTTTGGAATATTTAAAGCGCGATCACGTTGTTCTGGACAAGGGCGATTATCTGCCACCCCGCGGCGAGATGGTCGCGCAGATACTGGCACAAGATCTGGCCATCACTCATGTTGTAGCGATCCACTGCGAAACCAGCTCAGGCATTTTGAACCCGATTGAAGAGATTTCTGAGGCCACCTATGCTGCTGGGCGCGTCCTGCTGATTGACAGCATGTCAGCCTTTGGCGCGCTACCGCTTGAGGCAAGCCAAATCCGCTTTGAAGCCTTGGTGTCCTCGGCCAATAAATGCATCGAGGGCGTTCCCGGCTTTGGGTTTGTGATTGCGCGCAAAACTGCATTAGAGGCCGCCAAAGGCAACTCACATTCGCTGTGTCTGGACCTACACGCACAATGGGCGCATATGAACAAAACCGGGCAATGGCGCTATACCCCTCCAACCCATGTAGTCGCAGCCTTTCTCGAAGCGTTGCGCGCCCACCAAGCAGAGGGCGGCGTCGCAGCAAGAGGCGCGCGCTATCGCGAAAACCGGGATGTCATCGTCAAAGGCATGCGCAAGCTGGGCTTGGAAACCCTGTTAAAAGACCGCTGGCTATCACCAATTATTGTCACATTTTTCTGTCCTGCCGATCCAAAGTTTGAATTCGCGCAGTTTTATGACGTAATGAAACAAAAAGGCTTTATTATTTATCCCGGAAAACTAACTAAGTTGGATAGTTTTCGGATTGGGTGTATTGGCCAAATGGACGCGAACGTCATGCGCCAAGTGGTTATCGCCGCTCAAGAAGCCCTAGATGAAATGGGCGTCGTCGGTGGCGCTCCGCCAGCCGCGGCGCTAGAAGAACGCAAGCGTCTGCTTGCTTGATA
>DDEJ01000042.1:8498-26334 GCA_002336405.1 Rhodobacteraceae bacterium UBA1957 | reverse complement strand
GGAGACCCATCAAAAATAACAGCGGGAATTTGGGTGCGCCCGTCGCTAGATCGGTAAGCCGTTAGGCGATTATGTCCATCCACAACCATCCAGCATGTCACAGTGTTTTTCTCGCTGCTCTCAGGTCTGATAGAACGCGGTATGATGATTGGCGCGAGTTCTTTTTTGGTTTGAATAGCGGCTTGTGTAGCTTCCTGATGTGATTGCACCGTTGGTAATCTCTTACCAAAACTTTCGGGTTTTGGTGTCAGGGAGGTGTGTATCAGAAATATTTCCAGCCTGAAATCCACTACCACGTAGGTTAGCCCAACACATCACTGCAACAAAAGTTGTAGCGTAGGTTCACCATCTTGCATTCGAAACGCAGCCAAAGCCTAGTCATCGGTGATTAAAATGTGGGGGGGGTAAACCGCTTCCACTGCTTTTGGATACCAGAAGGCATTAAGACACGCGAGAGGGTATCCCGTGAGCAGTGGAAGCGGAGTGTTGTCCGAAGGTCGGGTGTCCAGTTCTTCACTTCAGTAAATATAACGACCGTCGAAAATATGTTTTAGGGCACTTTAATTATTTGTTTTGACCCATAAAGAATAGCGCCGACAGGGCGTTACACACTACATCGGTGTTGCTGTTGTCCCAGTACCGAAGCGGAGATAGCTGGACGATATACTGCCGTCTTTCCGACCGCTATCTCCGTCAGCAGCAACACCGAAAGTCCAGCCGTTTTTTTTGATATGGGCTGTTTTTTTGATATGGCACGTTATAACCAATCTCAAATGCAAATTCCTACAGGCAGCTCACATCAAACAACAAAAGCCGGATGTCATTGAGCTTACCTATCGTGGTGGCAGGCACGCAAGACTGCTGTCATGGTTAGGATCGGCGCGGTAAAAACGCGTCTGGGCTGATATTCAAATATAACGGTGGCAAATATTGCAGAGATGCGCTGCTTAAACCTGAGCGCCTGCACGCCGGGCTCTCACTAAACGCTACAAGGCCAATCAGGGTGTAAAAAGGGAATGGTCAAAAACCGGTGGCTCCTGTAACCCTCACTCATCTAGATTTCGCAAAACGCAAAGGGAAAGTCATGGGTTTCGGCAAAGGGCACCATCTTCATTTGATTGATGGATCGGCTTTCATCTTCCGCGCCTATCACGCGCTGCCACCGCTGACGCGCAAATCAGACGGGTTGCCGATCGGGGCGGTCGCGGGCTTTTGCAATATGTTGCACCGCTATATTGAAAGCAACACCGGTCCGGAGGCCCCGACCCACGTCGCGGTGGTGTTCGACAAAGGCAGTCATACGTTCCGCAATGATCTGTATGACCAGTATAAAGCCAACCGTGACGCCATGCCCGAAGATTTACGCCCGCAAATGCCACTGACCCGCAGTGCCACAGAGGCGTTCAACATCGCGTGTAAAGAACTCGCGGGATTTGAGGCTGACGATATCATCGCGACGCTGTCGACGCAGGCCCAAAGCGCTGGTGGGCGCGTGACAATCATCAGCTCGGATAAAGACATGATGCAATTGGTTGGCGACGGTGTTGAGATGTTTGATGCGATGAAAAACCGCCGCATCGACCGCGATGGTGTCTGGGAAAAATTTGGTGTTGGCCCAGAACGGGTGGTCGATGTTCAAGCTCTGGCCGGTGACAGCGTTGATAACGTGCCCGGCGCACCCGGGATCGGCATTAAAACTGCCGCACTTTTAATCAATGAATACGGCGACCTCGACAGCCTGCTGGAACGAGCCAGCGAGATCAAACAACCCAAGCGGCGCGCCTCGCTCATCGACAATGCCGACCAGATCCGCCTGTCGCGGCAATTGGTGCAGCTCGACCGCAGCACACCGCTTGATTTCACTCTTGATGATCTCGAAGTACGCGACGTGGACCCTGAAACCCTGCTTGGGTTTCTCGCAGAAATGGAGTTTCGAACCCTAACCAAACGGGTATCAGATCAGTTTAAGGTCGCAGCCCCAGCAATCGCGCAAACCGTCCAACCCAAAGATGGTAAAGACGAGATATCAAAGATACAGGATTTTACCTCCAAGACCTACGCGCGGGTTTCCGATATGGCCGAGCTTGAGGCCTGGGTCACACAGATCTATGAGCGCGGCACTGTGGCTGTCGACACCGAAACAACCGGCCTCAACGATATGCGCGCTGATCTGGTGGGCATATCTCTCTGCGTTGAGGCAGGCAATGCGTGCTATATTCCGCTGACCCATAAAGATGCCGGCAGCGATGATTTGTTTGGCTCCGATACATTGGCCGAGGGGCAGCTGGATCTCGACGCTGTGCTGACGGTTCTCAAGCCTCTGCTCGAAGATCCGGCGGTGCTGAAAATCGGCCAAAACATGAAGTATGATGCCAAAATTCTAGCGCGCCATGACATCACCATTGCCCCAATCGATGACACTATGTTGCTGTCTTATGCCCTGCATGCCGGCCTGCACAACCACGGGATGGACGCGCTGTCAGAGCGCTATCTCAATCACACACCTATTCCCATCAAACCACTTCTGGGCAGTGGCAAATCTGCAATTACCTTTGACCGTGTGCCAATTGATGATGCCGTGCCATATGCAGCCGAAGACGCCGATATCACGCTGCGGTTATGGCAACTGTTTAAACCGCGCCTGCATCAAAATCAGGTCACCCGCGTCTATGAAAGCATGGAGCGTCCTTTGGTGCCCGTGCTCATCGCTATGGAGCGCTCGGGCATCAAGGTCGACCGTGACAAGCTGAGCCGGATGTCGAACACTTTCGCTCAAAAAATGGCGGGGCTTGAGGCCGGCATTCACACACTTGCCGGTCAAAGCTTTAACGTCGGCAGCCCCAAACAGTTGGGCGAAATTCTATTTGACAAGCTAGGGTTTGAGGGCGGAAAAAAAGGTAAGACTGGCGCTTATGCCACCGGTGCAGATATCTTAGAAGACCTGGCAACCGAACACGAGCTACCGCGCCAGGTTCTAGACTGGCGCCAATTGAGCAAACTAAAATCAACCTACACCGACGCGCTGCAGGATCACATTCACCCTGACACTGGTCGGGTCCATACCTCGTATTCAATCGCAGGGGCAAATACCGGACGCCTGTCATCAAACGATCCAAATTTACAAAATATCCCCGTGCGCTCAGAAGACGGACGGCGCATCCGCGAGGCCTTTATCGCCGAACCGGGAAAGGTGTTGGTCAGCCTCGACTATTCGCAGATCGAGCTGCGCATTCTGGCACATGTTGCGCAAATAGACGCCTTGAAAGAGGCGTTTCGCGACGGTCAGGACATTCACGCAATGACCGCATCAGAAATGTTCGACGTGCCGCTCGATCAGATGACCCCAGACATCAGACGGCAGGCCAAAGCGATTAATTTTGGCGTCATTTATGGCATTTCTGGCTTTGGTCTGGCACGTAATCTGCGGATTCCACGTGGCGAGGCCCAGGGCTTTATCGACCGTTATTTCGAACGCTTTCCAGGCATCAGGGAATATATGGATGCCACGGTCAGCTTTGCCCGCGCCCATGACCGGGTTGAAACCCTTTTTGGCCGTCGCATTCACACCCCCGAGATCAACGCCAAAGGTCCGCGCGCCGGCTTCGCAAAACGGGCCGCGATCAACGCCCCTATTCAAGGCACGGCGGCCGATATCATCCGCCGGGCGATGATCCGGATGCCGGATGCCATCGCATCTCTGCCCGCCACCATGCTGTTACAGGTGCATGACGAGCTGTTGTTTGAGGTCGCTGAAGACGCAGTAGATCCGCTGATTGCCGCGGCCAAACAGGTGATGGAGGGGGCGGCCGATCCGGTGGTCCGGCTGGATGTGCCGCTGATTGTTGATGCAGGGCAGGGCAGCAACTGGGCCGATGCGCATTAGAGCCGTGCCGTGACAAAGCTGATCTTGTTCAATAAACCCTTTAACGTCTTGTCGCAATTTACCGACAAAAGTAGCCACGCCTCAAGCCGTAAAACGCTGTCGGATTTTATTAACGTGGCCAATGTCTATGCCGCCGGCCGCCTGGATAAAGACAGCGAGGGTCTGCTGGTGCTGACCGACAACGGCGCGTTACAAGCCAAAATCAGCGACCCAAAATACAACACCTCCAAAAGCTATTGGGTACAGGTGGAAGGCGTACCAGACGAGAGCATGCTTGCCCAATTGCGCCACGGGGTGCGGCTCAAAGACGGGTTAACCCGCCCCGCAGTGGTCACCCGCATTGATCCGCCGTCTGGGCTTTGGCCCCGCAATCCCGCGGTGCGGTTTCGAAAAACTGTGCCCGACAGCTGGCTTGATATTACAATTTCCGAAGGGCGAAACCGTCAGGTGCGGCGGATGACCGCTGCCATAGGCACGCCCACACTGCGACTGATCCGCCACCGGGTGGGGTCGTGGGCCTTAGGCGATCTGGCCAATGGAGCTTGGCGTGAGGGGTGATTACCCCTCCAATTCACCAGAGGGAATCACCGGGAAAAAGACACCCGCTGACCACAGACCAAACCAGTTTTGGCCCCCATGGGTATGATGGGCGCCCCGCTCGACCAAGCGGTAAAAAGTTTTGCGATCAATCAGCGCCTCTAGACCGGCACGGATGTGCACATAGGGCGACGGCTCTCCAGTCTCAGGATCGCGCAGAACACGTATCGAGTTATCAGGCCCGGCCAGGGCAAGATCACCAACCTGCGTTTCAAATATCAGCGTCTGGTCAGACCCTTCACCCGATGCCTCACAGTCCACGGCCACAAAAGGGGCATCATCGACGATAATCCCCACTTTTTCGACTGGGGTGACCAGAAAATATTTATCCCCGTCTTTGCGCAGAATGCCTGAAAACAGTTTCACCAATTCAAACCGGCCAATCGGGGTGCCTTGATAGAACCAGGTCCCATCACGGGCAATCCGCATATCGAGATCTCCACAAAACGGCGGTGACCATAAATGCACCGGTGGCATGGCTTTACCCGTCGCTGCGCGCGCCGCGGCCGCTAATCCCTCTGCCGAGGGGGTCACAATCTTTTGTCCACTCATTTTTTGCCATTTCCAATATACGCAATAGTCTCTTACAAGAGAACATACGTCGCAAGAAGGAAATGTCATGACCGATCACGCAAATTTACTGGCAGAAATCGACCTATTGGGCGAAAAACTAGCTCAGGCCAAGGCCTCGATCACCCGCCAGTTCATCGGTCAGGAAGAAAGCGTTGAACTCGCGCTGTCAACTTTACTGTGTGGCGGGCACGCGCTTCTTGTAGGTCTGCCTGGACTGGGTAAGACCAAATTGGTGGAAACCTTGGCAGTGGTGATGGGGTTGGACGGAAAACGGGTGCAATTCACCCCCGATTTGATGCCCGCCGATATCCTCGGCTCGGAAGTATTGGATCACGATAAGGACGGCCGGCGCGGGTTCCGGTTTTTGCCCGGGCCCATTTTCACTCAATTGCTGATGGCCGATGAGATCAACCGTGCCAGCCCACGAACACAATCAGCACTTTTACAAGCCATGCAGGAATATAAAGTAACCACAGCCGGACAAGATCGCCCGCTTGCAGCTCCGTTTCACGTACTGGCCACACAGAATCCGATCGAGCAGGAAGGCACTTATCCCCTGCCCGAGGCACAGCTCGACCGGTTCTTGGTTCAGATCAACATGCCCTATCCCGACCGGGCAACCGAGCGTGGGATCTTGCTTGCCACAACCGGCCTTGAACAAGACAGCGCCCATGCTGTGTTTACCCCCACAACTTTAATCGCGGCCCAAGATTTGCTGCGGCGCATTCCCGTGGGCGAAAGCGTGGTAGAGTTTATCCTCGATCTGGTCCGCGCCCTGCGCCCAGATGAGGCCGAGGCCAACGATGATATCCGCGACAATGTTGTCTGGGGGCCCGGGCCAAGGGCAGCACAAGCCCTTGTTATGACTAGTCGAGCTCGCGCCTTGCTGGCAGGCCGACTGGCGCCCTCGATTGAGGATGCGGTGGCGATGGCACAGCCGGTTCTTGCCCACCGTATGTCGCTCGGGTTCGCGGCCCGTGCGCGTGGCGAGAACCTGACGGACCTCATCGACCAAACCTGTCAAAAAATAATTGGCCACGAGGCGGCAGCGTGAGCATAAGCGCCCATGACATCCGCAACATAGCCGAATGCGATGCCGCGCATTTGCCGGGCTTGCTTTTACGCTCGCAGCATCTTGCCAACGGAGTGCTGCTGGGCGAGCACGGCAGGCGGCGCCCCGGATCTGGCGATGATTTTTGGCAATACCGGCCGCTGTATGACGGCGAAAGTCATCGGATGATCGACTGGCGTCAATCAGCCAGAGGCGATGATCATTTTGTACGCCAACATGAATTAAAAAATGCACAGACCGCTCAATTATGGGTGGATCAGAGTGCCTCTATGCGGTTCACAGGCCATGCAGGGCGCACAACAAAGTCGGATCGCACGCGCGTAATCGCGCTGGCGCTGTCAATTTTACTCTTGCGCAAAGGCGAACGGGTCGGGTTGAGCGATGGCACCCTCGCGCCGCGCCGCGGGGCCCAACAGGTTCAGCATCTGAGCGACCGGCTTGAGGTGGATGATATCCAAGACTATGCCGCCCCAGCGATCGGTGCCCTCAAGCCAAACGCCCGCGTGGTGTTCATCTCGGATTTCATGGCCCCGATAGAGCCGGTAACGACTGCAGTCGGGCGCGCCACCGACCGCAACGCAACGGGTGTTTTACTGCAGGTGCTCGACCCGATCGAGCTGCAATTTCCATTTAGCGGCCGCACCATCTTTGAAAGCTTGGGTGGCAAGTTGCGCCACGAGAGCCTGAAAGCCAGCGATCTGAAGGCCGATTATGTGGAGCGTATCGAAACCCGTTGTTCAGCCCTGCGTGATCTTTGCCAGCGGACCGGTTGGCAATATCATCGCCATATGACAGACCGCGCGGCGCAATCTGCACTCCTGTGGCTGTATCACGCCTTGGGAGACGGGACGCAACGGTCATGAGCCTCACGTTTCTGACCCCTTGGCTGCTGTCTGCCTTGTTGGGCCTTCCTGTGCTTTGGCTGCTGTTGCGCGCAGTTCCACCCACCCCAATCCGGCGTTTTTTTCCTGGAGTGATTCTATTGCTGGGTCTGCGCGACAAAACCCAGATCAGCGATCGCACCCCTTGGTGGTTGCTGTTGATCCGCATGCTTGCACTCGGGCTGATCATCCTCGGTCTGGCAGGCCCTCTGCTCAACCCTCAAAGCACTACGATCAAGCGCAGCGATCTGCTGATCTTGCTGGATGGCGGCTGGGCTGCCGCCCGCGACTGGCAAGCCCATCAATTCCTGCTTGATCGGGTCCTCAACCAAGCCGCCCGTGACGGTCGGCCCGTGGCGATAGTTCGTCTCACAACCCCGTCCACGCCGGTGTTTCAAAGCGCCCAGAGCTGGCAAGAACGTCTGCCCGGTCTCGCCCCAACCCCCTGGGTGCCAGACGCCTCAAAGATGCAGACCGCCCTGCAGGGGTTGAACGATCAGCCCTTTGATAGCTTGTGGCTGTCGGATGGGCTGGCCCAAACCGGCCGCGCCGCTCTTTTATCCGCGCTACAAAACCGGGGGGACGTCGAGGTCATAGAAACCGAACAAACACTATTCGCGCTGGAGCCAGCCAAGTTGAGCGACGGGATTATAACGCTCCATGCGATACGCCTGCCCAACACAGTGGATCAAAGCGTGACCATCAGGGCCCATGGCACTGATCCAAACGGGCGATCACAGATTATCAGTACAATCACCACCGCGTTCACAGAAAGCGCAACGCGCATTCCGGTTCAATTCAGCCTGCCCGCAGAATTGCGCGAGCGGGTCAGCCGGTTTGACATCGTCGGACAGACCTCGGCCGCAGGGGTCAGCTTGACTGGCAACAGCCTGTTACGCCGCGAGGTGGCATTGATATCGGAAGGGGCTGACCGCGAGGGCTTGGAGCTGCTTTCGCCCCTGCATTTTATCGCCAAAGCCTATGCCCCAAGCGCAGAATTGCTGTCGGGTGACCTGACAACGTTGCTGCCGGCCAACCCAGACTTAGTCGTGCTAGCCGATATTGCAAAGCTCTCAACAACTGAAGAGACCGCCCTCGGCCAATGGGTGGCCGAGGGCGGTCTTTTGCTGCGCTTTGCCGGACCACGGCTGGCAACCAGTGATCTCAGCCGCACCACAGAGCATCCACTGATGCCGGTACGGCTGCGCGCCGGTGGCCGAACCGTGGGTGGCGCGATGAGTTGGGGAGCACCAAAGTCTTTGGCGGCATTTGCACCAAACTCGCCTTTTTTCGGACTTGAGATTCCCAACGATGTGCGCGTCTCGGCTCAGGTCTTGGCACAACCCGACCCGTCTTTGTCACAGCGCGTGATCGCAATGCTTGCCGACGGCACGCCATTGGTCACCCGCAAACAATCAGGCAAAGGCCAGATCGTTCTGTTTCATGTCACCGCTAATGCCGAATGGTCCAGTCTGCCACTGTCGGGTTTGTTCGTGCAAATGCTGGAGCGGCTGTCGCAATCCGTGGCTGGCAGCGAGCCCGATATGAAAAGTCTGCAGGGCACAATATGGCAGCCCAGCCAGATGCTGAGCGCACAGGGCCAGCTTGAGCCCGCCACGCGCCTCGCCGGCATCGCTGCCGAAAAATTGTTCGACGCCCCGCTCTCCGCAGAGATACGGCCCGGCCTTTATACCCATGCCAAAGAACAAGTCGCGCGCAATGTGATTGGACCAGACAGCCGCCTTCTGCCCGCTATCTGGCCCAATGGCACCAATCTGCGCGGCCTCAGCGACCGATTAGAAACACCCCTTGGCGGCTGGTGCCTGATACTGGCCCTGCTGATCCTGCTTGTCGATGTTTTGGCCACTTTATCACTGAGCGGAAGGTTGGTATCAACCGTAGCCGTGCTCTGTCTTTTGGCAACTCTTTCAAGTACCGGACCCGCCTGCGCGCAGGACGATGGCGCGGAGGCTCGCACACCGGCGACGAACGGAAACGCAGGCGCTGCGGTGTCCGAAAAGGCATGGCAGGCCAGTTCTGAGCTGACGCTGGCATATGTGGTGACCGGCAATAGCAAGGTTGACGCGATCTCCAAGGCTGGTCTCGATGGGCTGTCACAAACGCTGTTTGCCCGTACATCCGTGGAACCGGCCGCACCCGTTGGTCTGGATCTTGAACGTGACATGTTGATGTTTTATCCGCTGCTGTATTGGCCAATAACAGCAGATCAACCGACGCCCTCCTCAAAGGCTTACCGCAAATTGAACGCCTTTCTAAAGTCTGGTGGAATGATCGTGTTTGACACCCGCGACGGCGATATAGCAGGGTTTGGTACCAGCAGCCCTAATAGTCTTAGACTGCAAAAAATTACCTATGGTATTGACATACCCGCGCTTGAGCCGATGCCACAAGACCATGTCCTGACCCGGGCCTTTTATCTGTTACAGGATTTTCCCGGCCGGTACACTCAGCGGGACATTTGGGTAGAGGCCGCCCCCCAGGCAGTCGAGAAAGCCGCAGGCATGCCGTTTCGCAATCTCAACGACGGCGTCAGCCCAGTGATTATCGGCGGCAATGACTGGGCGGCCGCATGGGCAGTGGATGCACAGGGCAAACAGATGTTCCCAATTGGACGCAATGCAAGCGATAGCCGTCAACGCGAGCTGGCCTATCGATTTGGCATCAATCTGGTGATGCATGTCTTGACCGGTAATTATAAATCCGACCAAGTGCATGTGCCGGCCCTACTAGATAGGTTGGGACAATGACCGAAAGCATCGTCTTTTCGCCGTCGTTGCCATTGCCGGTTATTGGATTGGCCGCTCTGGTTGTGGTCGTGCTCACCGGTATCGCACTCTGGCGTGGTCTCAGTGGATGGGCACTGCGCGGGTCTGGGGCGCTGCTGGTGGTCGGCGCATTGCTACAGCCAATGTACCAAAGCGAAGACCGCACCCCACTTAAAGATATTGTAGTGGTTTTGGTCGATCAAAGCGCGAGCCAGTCGCTGGCAGATCGCGCGACCCTAACGCAAAATCGCGTGACCCAGATTGAGGCTGCTCTGGCGGCCCGCCCCAACACCCAAGTCCACCAGATTGAGGTGAAAGACGGCCCAGATGACACCGGCAGTCTGCTGATGACCGCCCTGTCCGAACAGCTGTCCAAATTGCCTAACGAACGCATTGCCGGGATTATTGTATTATCGGACGGTCATCTGCATGACCTTGAATTGGCGCCAGATTTGCCAGCGCCACTGCATCTATTACTCAGCGGCAGACCAACTGACTGGGACCGCAGGGTGATTGTAAAAAATGCTCCCGCCTTTGCAATTCTGGACGAGGAAATCACCCTGACGCTGAGGGTCGAAGACAGCGGCGCTGCCCCAGCAACCTCGGCGATTGTCCCACTGATCATTTCAGTGGATGGCGGTCCCTCGCAAAGCTATCAAGTGCCGCTTGACCAAGACCTGAGCCTGCCGATAACGCTGCCGCACGCAGGCAGAAATATCATCCAATTTGAGACCCCCAAAGTCACCGGTGAGTTGACAGATCGAAACAACAGCGCATTGGTTCAGATCAATGGCGTGCGTGATCGCTTGCGGGTATTGCTGGTTTCTGGCCAACCCCACGCAGGCGGTCGAATTTGGCGGAACCTTTTGAAATCAGACAGTGCCGTCGATCTGGTGCATTTCACAATCTTGCGGTCACCTAACAAACAAGACGGCGTGCCGGTGGATGAGCTGTCACTTATTCCGTTTCCAACCCGAGAATTGTTCATGGAAAAAATCCATGATTTCGACCTGATTATCTTTGATCGGTATAAACGCAGGGGCATCTTACCCGCACTTTATCTCGAAAACGTTGTGGATTATGTACAAAACGGCGGCGCTGTTCTGGTGGCTGCGGGTTCAGATTTTGCCAGCGCCAACAGTCTGTATCGCTCACCACTCAGCGCCATCCTTCCCGCCAAACCGACAGCCCGCGTGGTCACAAAGCCGTTTCGCCCCACGTTAACTGCGGTGGGGCAAAAGCATCCGGTAACCGCTGATCTGTCCAGCGATAAGACTGAGTGGGGCCGGTGGCTGCGCCAGATAGAAGTCACCCAAACCTCAGGGCACATTCTGATGTCCGGCGCGGATGAACGGCCACTTTTGATCCTTGACCGCCAAGGCGAGGGCCGCGTGGCGCTATTGGCTTCCGATCACGCTTGGCTCTGGCACAGAGGTTTTGAAGGCGGTGGGCCCCAGCGTGAATTGCTGCGTCGGCTGGCACATTGGATGATGAAAGAACCAGACCTCGAGGAGGAAACGCTCACTGCCCTTGCCTATGGCGAAGGCTTGAAAATCATCCGCCAAAGCTTGAAAGACAACATCGCGCCCGTTACCGTGATCTCGCCCCGTGGCAACAAGAGCCTGCTAAATTTGAAACAGACCACACCGGGCCGGTTTGAAGCCGACTTGCCGACGGATGAGCTGGGTCTTTATCGGCTCACAGGGGACGATCAATCAAGTGTGATCGGACTTGGCCCCACCGCCCCGAGAGAGTTTGAACATACTATTGCGACGGCGGAACTTTTACAGCCGCTAATTGCATCCACCGGCGGCGGTGTCATCCAAATGACCGCAGCCCTGCCCGGGCTCAGAGATGTGCGCCCAGGGCGCAAAGCGGCAGGTCGGGGATGGATTGGCCTCACGCCCCGCCAAGCCTTTGAAACCCGAGATATCACCCAGCTGGCGCTGTTACCACCATGGGTAGTTTTACTATTGATTGCAGGCTTGATGACAGCTGGCTGGCTCAGAGAGGGTCAACGGTGACCATGCCGTTCCCCCCGTTTTATAGCTGTGACAGCGGCTCTTGCACCGACAGAATTGTTTGCGCTACTGTCACAAAGAAAACGAAGGACCCAGCATTATGAGCACCGCGCCCCGCCACCCTTTGACACTTCGCGATGTCTCTCAAGCATCCGGCGTGTCAGAAATGACTGTTAGCCGTGTCTTGCGCAATCGCGGTGATGTCAGTCAAAACACCCGCGACAAAGTCCTTTTGGCAGCCAAACAGCTCGGTTATGTCCCCAATAAAATTGCCGGTGCATTGGCCAGTCAACGCGTCAACCTCGTCGCAGTCATTATTCCATCTCTCAGCAATATGGTATTTCCCGAAGTTATGACTGGAATAAGTGAGGTCCTTGAAACCACGGATTTGCAACCGGTGGTGGGAGTGACCGACTATCTACCTGAAAAAGAAGAACGGGTGCTGTATGAAATGCTGTCATGGCGGCCCTCGGGGATAATTATCGCCGGACTGGAGCATTCCGAGAACTCAGCTATTATGTTGAAAGCCTCAGGTATTCCAGTGGTTGAGATCATGGATATTGACGGCAGCCCTGTGGATGCGATGGTCGGTATTTCACACCGTCGCGCCGGACGGGAAATGGCAGTCTCAATTCTGAAGGCGGGCTACCGTAAAATCGGATTTCTGGGCACAAAAATGCCGTTGGACCACCGGGCACGCAAACGCTTTGAAGGCTTTACCGAAGCTTTGGCAAAAAGTGGCGTCGAAGTGACAGACCAAGAATTTTACTCTGGCGGCTCGGCCCTCGTCAAGGGACGCGAGATGACGCAAGAATTATTGCGACGCAATCCTAAACTGGATTTCTTGTATTTCTCCAATGATTTGATCGGCGCCGGTGGATTGCTGTATCTGATCGAGCAGGGTATCGATATCCCAAATCAGATTGGGCTAGCGGGCTTTAACGGGGTTGAATTATTACAGGGCTTACCTCGACAATTGGCCACGATGGATGCCTGCCGCAATGAAATTGGCCGCAAAGCTGCGGAAATGATTGTCCAGCAGGTCAGCGACCCGAAAGGCGCGTTCGAAAGGGTACAAGAATTGGTGCCAAAGATCGACTTTGGTGATACGTTAAAACGCTGATGGCCACGCAGTCTCAATACCGCTGCAACGGCCGTCACCGATCACACAGCTTGACAAAAACTATGACATCCGCGCCCATGCACCCAAACACCCCGCAGCTTGGGAGTTTGCGCGAAACAAAAAAAGCAGATCAGGCCCACCCGCTGCGCCACGCAGTCGCCACCGCAACCGGTTGCGCCCTTTGACACTGCCGCGTTCTGCGCTCCGGCTGTAATAATTTCGTTTTTGACCCCGGACGATCTGGTAAAAATTGTAACTGGCAAGACGAGCTTGGCATAGGCCAGAATACTAACTCGTGTCATTTGGGCGTTAGTTTAGTTGAGTGCAATAAGACAAACTATGGAAAGGCGTCTGCAATGAAACTGAACCGGTTTGCGGTCTATTACACGCCACACCGAGGCGCCTTGGCCGAATTTGGCGCCGCGTGGCTGGGTTGGGATATCGCGAGCGGCAAATCCGTTGCACACCCGCAGCTTGCCCATTTGCCGATACCGGTTGCCAATATAACAGCAACACCGCACAAATACGGGTTCCATGCCACTATAAAGCCGCCGTTTCGCCTGGCTGACGGCCATAGCTTTACCGCGCTGCAAGGGGCTTTGGAAAGTCTGTGTAAAGGCCTAAGCCCGGTGCAAACCGAGGGTCTGTGCCTGACCCAACTGGGGCGTTTTCTGGCTTTGACAGTGCGAAACCCACCCCCAGCGCTGCTGGCGCTCGCCAGAACTGCGGTTAAAGACCTTGACCAGTTCCGCGCGCCTGCATCCGCCAGAGAGCTTGCGCGCCGCCGCCAATCAAACCTGAGTGCCCGTCAAGAAGCGTTACTGGTGAACTGGGGCTATCCCTATGTTCTTGATGAATTTCGATTTCACATGACCCTGACGGGCAAGTTGAGTAAAAGCAACGCACCTGCGGTCCTATCCGCGCTGGAACCAATCCTGAGCCCGTTGATAACGCCGTTCTGCCTTGATGCTCTGAGCCTTGTGGGCGAAGATGATACTGGCCGGTTTCACGAGATTTCCCGGTTTATACTGTCGGGGTAAAGAGCACCTAATATGGTTTCTATCGTCTGGTCCAAGGTGCGGGAATTATCAACTGTTAGCACCCGCAACCCTTTTGGCAGGGCAAAGCCAGAGCGTGCCAACCGCGCCAAAATCTGTTCTGCGCTCTCACGGCCCCGGCCTTGCAGACGCGCAACCAACACCGAACTGGGGGCGGTCAAAGACAGCACAATCATCTTGTCAAACTGCCTGTCGGCCGTTTTGAGAACACCGCGCGAAAGATTGACCAACGCATCCCCACCCTCAGACAGACAGGCCAGTTGCTGCGCAGCAATCCCGTACCGCAAGCCATGCGCCTGCCAATGCAGCGCAAACGTCTGGTCGGCCACATGCTGGGCAAACTCTTGGTCGCTCACCGCATCAAACGCTTCCCCACCGACATGCGCCGGACGGGTGATCATCCGGCACACCAAATGCAGCTTGGGCCGGCGCGCTACCAAGCCCGCCATTACGCTGTCTTTACCAACACCAGATGGACCAACAACCGCAATAAGGCGACCTTTACTCATGCCACAGACCTCAAAAAACAGGTGACATCAACACAGTGGTCACAGACCCTTTGCCAGACGGCTTCACAGCCAAAAGAACCAATAATCACATCACCGCTGGCTTTGACATCCAAGTTCATTTCAAGCAACACGTCGCGGTTGGTTCCATCAAGACCAGCGGTAGGCCCATCCAGTAACTGCGCCAGATAACCATAGCCAAAGCCGCACGCAAGATTGACCCGCTGCTGTTGGTCGCCAGAGAATGCTATCAAGCAGAGTTGCCGCAGCGTCTTGGGCAGGTCGAACTGTGTCAATAATTCAGCTGCCCGCGCCAAAGCCTTTGGGCACGCGGTGCCCACTTGCAACAAAGTTTTGGCCACAACGTGCAGTGCGGACGCCCGGGGTGCGACCTCCAGAAACTGGCCTACATAGCAAGGCATATGATGCCGCAAAACGAGGATCTCACAAGGTTCTACTTTGGACACCTCAAAGTCTAACACGATACTCTGTCCTGTTTATTCGGGGTTAAGTTTTTGTAAAGTTGTTCGGCACCAAACATATCGGCCTACCCTTTGAAAATGCGAATGAAAATTCGCGGAAATTGCCCCCTATCAGACCTGCAAAACCAAACCAATCCAACTGCCCTGCGCTATTATTTAAGAATCTCCAAACGCCCTCCTAACGGTTACCCTATCGGGATAAGCGCCTGCGTCTGTGCATATAAGTCTAGAGGCTCTATCCCCCCAGATCAATGCTGCCCAAATGAAGTGGATCATCTAATACCGTCAGACGCTAGGGTTTGGCTTTGGCCAATCTCATCCCCGCTTCCAAGGTAATAGCCGCACTGTCGATAACCGGAATACCAATTTCCTCAGTCAGAGTGGCCGCGATTGTTGCCCCAAACATATTCGTGCACATAATCAAAATCACATCAGGGGCGTGTTTGGCCACGTCACGCACCATCTGGGCCGTCACGGCGGGCTCAATCATCGCATAATCGTTGCTCAGCGCCCCGCCGTGATGTCGCTCACCGAGGCAGCTAAATCCAAGGCTCTGATAATTATCAATGATTTTCTGCTGCACATCGGCGGTATACGGCGAGACTAGGCCAAAGGTCTTGGCGCTGATATCAGCCATAAAACGATTGATTTCCAGAACACAGCTGCCTGCAGGAACACCCGTCTTTTTGGTGAAAAATCTGCAAAATTCAAGATCATGGTCGACCCCAAGCCAACTGGCCGAAGTTCCGCCCCAAACCACGCAATCAACCTCTGCGTCGCACAGTAATGCGCCCGCAGCAACCTGCCCCGCCAAGGTAAATTGCGCTAAAGATGCCAGATCCAAAGTGATATCTATCACTCCCAGACGCGAAAAATGAAACGTCGCCTCGGACCGGGGCGCCACGCAGACCGCAAGCGGCTCCAAAACTGAATTAGACGAGGGCAACACAATACCGACCCGCTTGGGGGATCTGTACTGCAATATGCGGCCTGCCGGCGTCAAATAATCGACCGCCGCGAGGCGATACCGCCATCAACGGTAAAAATAGCACCAGACGTATAGCCCGAGCGGTAGGACGCCAAAAATACGATTAAATCCGAGATTTCATACTTATGGGCCGGGCGCCCTAGCGGATATGTCGCCTCTAATTCTGTATAGCGGTTGGCATCGCCCAACTCTGAGGCCGCGCGTTTTTTCAACATATTATAAATACGGTCAGTATCCACCGGCCCAGGATTTACGCCAACCACGCGGATATTATCGGCCAAACTGTTGCCGCCCAACGCTCGGGTGAACGCCATCAGGCTGGCATTGCCCGTTGTGCCCGCGATGTATTTTGCGTCAAAGACTTCGCCGCCATTGCCAATATTATTAATGATGACGCCAACGCCTGCAGCCTGCATCTTTTTATAAAATAACCGGCAAAGATTAATATACCCCATCACCTTGAGATCCCACCCCTTACGCCACGCCTCTTCGTCAACGTCCCACAGGCTGCCACTTGGTATAGCGCCGGCATTGTTGACCAAAATATCCACAGACCCGACGGCCTCAGACAGCGCTGCGCAGGCACCGGGTTGGGCGAGGTCGCTAGAATAAAGTGTGACCTCAACGGCATGGTTCGCTATAATCCGCTCCTTCAGCGCTTCAAGCTTGTCGGTGCTGCGGGCGGTCAAATGAAGATGCGCCTTTTCTGCGGCAAAGGTTTCGGCCAGATGCGCACCGATCCCCATCGAGGCACCGGTGATCAGAACGTGTTTTCCGCTAAGTTGAAGATCCATCTAGGTTTCCTTGTAATATCGGCATTACTCAAAGGTGAGCACGCTTCGCCCCTCAACCGTGCCGTTGATCAAATCAGACAACGCCTCATTGATGGCATCGAAAGGCCGTTGGTTGATAACACCCTTTATTTTACCACCAGCCGCCAGCGCCAAAACTTCGGTCATTTCCTGACGGTTTGACGCAGAACTACCAATGACCTGCAGACCCCGCTCAATAACCTCATGGGCGTAAAAAGTCATCTGGTCGGCTGGAACCCCGGTTAGTACAATCTTGGCCCGCGGGTTACAGGCGGCCAGCATCAGCGGCCAGGTGGCGGCAACGGGTGCAAAGTTCACACAACCGTCAGCGCCACCCAAAGCTTGGATGGACGCACCGGCCTGCACATCGGCGATCACTGTTTCATCGGCACCCAGCGCTTTTGCCGTCAGAAGTTTTTCGGCGTTGATATCAACAGCAATCACCCGCACCCCCGACAGTTTAGCAATTTGCACCGCATATTGCCCCAATCCGCCAAGACCAAAAATTGCCAGTGTTTCACCGGGTTGAACGGCTGTTTTTCGAAAGGACGCATAGGCCGCCGCACCTGCGCACATCAAAGGCGCCGCCTCTGTCGGAGCGATCCCTTCCGGAATTAGGTTGGCCCATTCGTGCCGCATACAGACATATTCAGCAAAACAGCCACTGACGTTAAAACCAGTTGCATCAAACTCTCCACAATAGTTTTCGCCACCCGTCAGACATTCTTTGCAATGGCCACAAGCTCCAAATACATAGCCAATCCCAACCCGGTCGCCAATTTTCAACCGCCCCCCTTCAGCCCCAAGCGCCACAACCCGTCCGACGCCCTCGTGGCCCATAATCAGCGGTAGCGGATCTGGCGCGGCATGGTCGCCACGCCAGATATGCACATCCGTAAAGCACACGCCGCTGGCTTCTATTTTCACCAGCACTTCATCCGCCTTCGGCATCGGACGTGGAACAGTTTCTAGCGCAAGTGGTGCGCCATATCCGGTCAGCAAAGCTGCCCGCATTGTCTGTACCTGCGAGGTATCGTCTTCGGACATCAAAAAA
>DDEJ01000042.1:2153-8155 GCA_002336405.1 Rhodobacteraceae bacterium UBA1957 | reverse complement strand
CTCCCGTTTAGGTACACCAAATGTGCAAAAGAGATGAAAATGACCCTCGGTGCAGCATCCTTTTCATTAAAATAGCCGCAAAATAAGCTAATGGTCAAATTTATTTACGAGTAGCTGGCAGGTATCCGCTAGAAAACTGCAGGACGCGAAAATTTGGTATACAAAAATAGATAATTTGCACTTTTTTATAGATGTGAGTTAGGATTGCTATCAACAACAATCCCAATTCGGGGTAGTCAGCAGCGGTATCAACAAGTTTGCCCCTTACTGTGACCGAATGTTAGGACACTTTAGGCGGTGTAACGGGGCCATGTCTCAGCCAATGCCGTTGCCAATAGGGATCACAAAAGAGGATACTTATGCCAAATATCATCGAAGAGCTGTTGGTGCCAGAAACCAATAAGGGACTGTTTTACGGAGGGGCTTTTCATGCCGCATCGCAACCCGGTGAGATTGTGGTGATGAACCCTGCAAAAGGCATTCGGTTCACCACAGTCCCAGAGGCAACCCCCCAGGATGTAACAGCGGCGGTATCCGCGGCACGAGGCGCCTTTGCGGGTTGGTCAGGCTTGGACGCGTTTGATCGCAGCAAACACCTGCGGGCATTCGCAGAAGTGGTGCGGGATAATATTCCCTTACTTGCAGTTTTAGAATCCACCGTCACAGGCCGATCTCTGCGTGAAATGAACGCACAGATGGGCCGCATTCCGGAATGGTTAGAATATTTCGCCGGAATTGCCTTGGGGCTAGAGGGCGAATCCAATGTGGTCAAAGGCGGCTACGTTACGCTAACCCAGTACGAACCGCTTGGCCCGGTGGCCCTTCTTACACCCTGGAACCATCCCGTGCTGATCTTGATGAAAAAGCTGGCAGCGGCACTGGCAGCGGGGAATACTTGCGTTATTAAACCTTCGGAACTTGCACCCGTATCGCCGCTTGCGATCGCCGTGTTGGCCAAACAGGCCGGATTGCCGGACGGGGTGGTAAATGTCGTGACCGGGGGCCCCGCAACTGGTGCTGCGCTTTGCGCGGCCGATGATATCCATTATATTGATCTGACCGGCGGCACAGAAACCGGACGTAAAGTCGCCAGCGTTGCCGGCCAACGCCTCATCAACAGCACATTAGAACTGGGCGGTAAAACACCCGTTGTTGTCTGTGAAGATGCCGAAATTGATGCGGCGGTTGCAGGCGTTTTGTTTGCCGCCTTTGTCGCCTCGGGCCAAACTTGTGTTGCAGGATCTCGCATCCTCGTTCACAGCCAGATTTATGACACATTTGTGCAAAGGCTCGCGGCCCGGGCCGACCAAATTAAACTGGGCGATCCAATGGAGCAAACCACTCAAATGGGGCCGGTGATTTCGCAAGCGGCGCTGGGACGCTGTCACCAGTTCATTGCAACAGCACGCGCCGAGGGCGCTCGGCAGGTCGCCGGGGCCCAAGCGCTCGCATTAACTGGGGAGTTTGCCAACGGATATTATATCCGACCAACTATTTTTGCAGATGTACACCCAGATCACCAGTTATTCCAAGACGAAGTGTTTGGTCCGGTCATTTCGATCACCCGTTTTGAAACCGACGAGCAAGCCGTCGCTTTGGCAAATACCGGTGATTTTGGCCTCGGCGTATCCATATGGTCACGCGACATCGCCCGTGCGCACAGGTTATCACGCCACATCCGTGGCGGCATTATCTGGCTGAACGATCATCATCGCAACGACCCACGCTCGGTCTGGGGCGGTGTCAAAGACAGCGGCTTTGGCAAGGAAAACGGCTGGGATGCACTGCGCGGATATCTGAGTAAAAAATCGGTCGTGATCCGCACCGAGCCTGGCTATGATGACTGGTTCGCTGGCAGCAACCGATACGGATGACACAGACCCATGAAAGACCCCACACAGCGCAAAGCCGATAAAGTCGCCACCGCGATCGAGGCGCAGATAATCAGTGGCGTTCGCAAACCGGGAGCGCGTCTTGACGAGAGGGCATTGGCCACAGAATTTAACGTCTCGCGCACCCCTGTGCGCGAAGCCATCAGAAAATTGGCTGCCACCGGCCTGGTGACTGATAAAGGCCGGCGCGGAGCGGTGGTGAGACATCTCACCGTCTCGGGCCTGCTGGATGCATTTCTCGTGGTCTCTGAATTAGAGGGCATCGCAGCCCGTCTGGCAGCCCGGCGGATGACCCCTGATGAAAAAACGGGGGCAGAAGCCGCAAATCTGTGCTGTCAGCGGGCAGCCCACGACGGCGATATTGCTGCATTCAACGTCGCCAATATGGCGTTTCACGATCAGATCATCGCTGGATGTCACAACACACTTTTGCAAGATCAGCTGACCACATCGCGGGTGATCACCTTTCCCTACCGACATTATGTCACGCAGTTTCCAGGCTATATGTTGAAATCGGTCGGAGAACACGCGGCGGTACTTGACGCCATTCGTGCCCGTGACGGCGCTGGCGCCGGCCAGCTCATGTGTGATCACGTCAACCTGCAGGGTGAACAAATCGTCGATGTCGTGCATCTTTTAGAACAGCAGTCTCAGAAGGGCTCTCAGCCCTAGCATCAGCGATAAACTGCGCAGGGCAAGCAGTATTATTGCGCAAGCAGCGCGCCGCTTTGTAAACCAAACAGCCTTTTATTCATCTCAGACATTGATGGCCCGCCATCAAGCGGCGGGCCATCTTTTGTGATTAGGCTTTTACTTGAGCGCCGCGTCTGTGATCGCATGGGTCCACGCGCCCGAAGGCATTTTGGTGATCACCGGATCAGAGCCACCGCCCATCAGGGTGGCAACGGTGCGTTCGTAATCCGCCGGATCAAGCGCGCCGTTCGAGCCCGCTGTGAGTTTGGCGATTTCGCCCATCATGCGCTTTTGGTGCTTTTCTGTCTGTGCACCAGAGGCATCATTGTCCAAAACGATTCCAGCGGCTTCGTCAGAATTATCTTCCGCATATTTCCAGCCACGCATCGAGGCCGCGACAAAGCGTACCATCTTGTCGGCAAAGGCCGCATCCGCGAGATTATCTTCCAGCACATACATGCCGTCTTCCAAAGTCGCCACGCCCTGATCTTCATATTTGAACACCACCAGATCGTCGGCCGACAGACCTGCATCGATGATCTGCCAGTATTCATTATAGGTCATCGTCGAGACGCAATCGGCCTGACCTTGCAAGATCGGATCGACGTTAAAGCCCTGTTTCAGCACCGTCACCCCGTTGTCAGACCCGTCTGTCGGAATGCCCAAGCTGCTCATCCAGCTGAGGAAGGGATATTCGTTGCCATAGAACCAGACACCCAGAGTTTTTCCACGAAAATCCTCAGGTGCCTTGATGCCTGAATCCTTGCGGCACGTCAGCATCATACCCGATGATTTAAAAGGCTGCGCAATATTGACCAGCGACAGACCTTTTTCACGGCTGGCCAGAGCAGAGGGCATCCAATCGAGCACAACATCAGCGCCACCACCCGCGATAACTTGCGCGGGGGCAATATCTGGTCCCCCTGCCTTGATCGTAACATCCAACCCGGCGTCTTTGTAAAACCCTTTATCCAGCGCCACATAATATCCAGCAAATTGGGCTTGGGTGACCCATTTAAGTTGTAGCGTCACCTTATCGGCGGCATGAGCTGTTCCCGCAGCAATGCCAAGTGCCAAAGCGATGGCAGAAGTCAGTAGTCGTTTCATAATCTCTCTCCAAGTTGCTTATCGTTGTGTTTGTTCCTGCTCATCCTCGTTGGGATGGGTGCCAAAAAGTCACCTTCTTCTCAATCATTGCGACTGATCCGTAAAACGCTGATCCTGCAAGGGCGGCGACGGTAATCTCCGCCCAAACCATATCCAGCGCTAATCTTCCAACCTCGGTCGAGATACGAAATCCCATACCTTTGATGGGCGAGCCAAAGAATTCAGCCACAATCGCCCCGATCAAGGCCAATGTTGTTGTCACTTTTAGCCCGTTAAACACAAAGGGCATCGCCGCCGGCAGCCGCAATTTCAACAGCGTTTGCCAATAGCCAGCCGCATAGGTACGCATCAAATCGCGCTGCATCATATTTGTGGCACGCAGCCCCTCAACGGTGTTCACCAACATCGGGAAAAACACCATAACCACCACAACCGCAGATTTGGATTGCCAGTCAAAACCAAACCACATCACCAGAATGGGGGCCATACCGATGATCGGCAACGCCGCAACAAAATTGCCAATCGGCAGCAAGCCGCGTTGCAAAAACGGAAACCTGTCGATCACTATAGCCAGCGCAAACGCTGACCCGCAGCCGATCGCATATCCCGACAGGGCACCTTTCACCACGGTCTGGACAAAATCTTGCCACAGAATGCCCAAGGAGCCGACGAATTTTACCGATATAGCCGACGGGGCTGGCAACAAAATTGGCGAGACATCAAAACCCCGCACCATGCTTTCCCAAATCACCACCAGGCTGAGGCCAAAAATCACCGGGATCGCCAATCCGGTCAGCCGAGATTTCGGCAAAGCCGCAAGTCGAATATTGATCGCCCAGCCACCAAGCCACGCAAGAAGCCCGATCGCCAGCCAGCCCATTATGCCATCCCCATATGTTTCAGCGTTATCCGCTGCAGAACACCAATCAGCCCGACCAGCAGCGCCGCCAGCATTGCCGCCATAATCAGCGCGCTCCAAATCTGGATGGTCTGCCCATAGTAACTACCCGCTAACAGACGGGCACCCAGACCAGCCACAGCGCCGGTCGGCAACTCACCGACAACCGCGCCCACCAAGGACGCCGCCATGGCAATTTTAAGCGAAGTGAACAGATAGGGCATTGATGCCGGCAGGCGCAGATACCACAGAGTTTGCCCTCCGCCGGCATTCCAAGTCCGCATTTGATCAAGCTGCATGTGATCGGGACTGCGCAGTCCCTTCACCATCCCAACGACAACGGGAAAAAACGACAGATACATGGAAATAATAGCCTTGGGCAACAGCCCCGATATCCCCACCGCGTTCAGCACCACAATAATCATTGGTGCAACCGCCAAAATCGGAATCGTCTGCGAGGCGATCACCCAGGGCATCACGCTCATATCCATCGTACGGTTATAGACGATCCCAACCGCCAGCGTGATCCCAAGCACGGTGCCCAGCGCAAAGCCTAATAACGTAGAACTGAGGGTAATCTTACTGTGATGGATCAGTGACCGCTTGGAGGTGATTTTTTTCAGCGCAGTGGTTTTCCAGATCTCATGGGCCACCTGATGCGGCGCGGGCAACTTAGGTTTTTCCTGTGACCAGGTATCCGCAATCAGCGCCGCTGTCGTCAGCGTCACACCCGCCCGCTGCGCCTTATCCTCGGCCCAATGGGTGTTGAGCCAGATCGCCGCGCCGTACCACAACACGATCAAAGCAGCCACCATGCTCAGCACTGGTGCAACCCTTTGCCATAAACGCAGGATCATGCCAGATCTCCATGCCCAGCGCGCAGCCCCGCACGCACCCGATGTGCAATCTCGATAAACTGCGCACTATCGCGGATCTCAAGCGGGCGTTCTTTTGGCAGCGGGCTATCAATCACATCCGTGATCCGTCCCGGACGCGGCGACATCACCACAATCTTGGTCGACAGATACACCGCCTCGGGAATGGAATGGGTCACAAAGCAAATCGTTTTATTGGTCCGCATCCACAACTGCAACAATTGCTCGTTCAAATGATCGCGGACAATTTCATCCAAAGCACCAAATGGTTCATCCATCAGCAACAGATCTGCATCAAACGCCAACGCCCGGGCAATCGAGGCACGTTGCTGCATGCCCCCCGACAGTTGCCAGGGAAATTTTTTCTCAAACCCGCTCAATTCAACCAGATCAAGAACATGACGAACCCGGTCGGCTCGCGTAGCCTTGTCATACCCCATGACCTCAAGCGGCAGAGATATATTTCCGCCGATGGTGCGCCATGGATAGAGACCCGCCGCCTGAAACACATAGCCATACCCCCGCGCCCGCCGCGCC
>DDEJ01000042.1:0-1750 GCA_002336405.1 Rhodobacteraceae bacterium UBA1957 | reverse complement strand
GAGAAAGGTAGTTTTACCACACCCCGAGGGGCCAATAAAGCTGACAAAATCACCTTGATTGATATCAAGCGATACATCTTTAAGCGCCTGAACTTGACCGTCATTGGTCTGGAAGGTGAGCGACAGATCTTTTGCGCTAATCACTGTTTTGGTATTCACGTATTCAACCTTTGCTGGCCGCGTTGATCGCTAGCGGGTGGTCAGCGTCCGATTTGAACGGGCCCTGGCCTGTTAATACACCGGAACTGTCAAATTCCGGCCGGTATATTCATCGGATCGCGTTTAATCATCTTTGGGGATGTCAGCTCTTTCCATTTGCTCAGCGCCAGATTTGCCGACGGAAACGCCGGACGCGGCACAAAACGACCGCGTCCGGGTTGCGGTTGACTGTTCTGCCCCCAGGCCCAGATCACATCGCCCCGCGACAGCGTGAAACGTGACTGCGCCCGCACCTCAAAGCCTTCAAAAACGTTATAATCAAGAATAGAGTGGTGGTTGCTGGCACTGATCGTTTTAGAAATTTTGGGATCCCACACCACGATGTCTGCATCCGCGCCCTCAACCAGCGCGCCCTTTTTCGGATAGATATTCAGGATTTTAGCAATATTGGTGCTGGTAGCGGCGACAAATTCACTAGGGGTCAGACGGCCTGTCTCAACGCCCTCAGTCCACAGAACCGCAAGCCGTTCCTCCAGACCGTTCGATCCATTCGGGATCAGGCAAAAATTATCTTTGCCCATCAACTTTTGTGCACTGTTAAAAGCCGCATGATCAGTCGCAACGACCTGCAGACTGCCCGATTGCAAACCAGCCCACAGGCTGGCTTGATGTTCTTTGTTGCGGAACGGTGGGGACATGACACGGCGCGCCGAATGCATCCAATCACCAGTGAAATATTCACTTTCGTCCAAGGTTAAAAACTGAATCAACGGCTCACCATAGACCCGCATGCCCTTTTGTCGGGCGCGGCGGATGGCCTCATGGGACTGCTCACAAGAGACATGCACGATATACAGGGGCACTCCTGCGGCATCGGCGATGGTGATGGCACGATTGGCCGCCTCACCTTCAAATTCAGGCGGACGGGAATAGGCATGTCCTTCGGGACCGGTAATGCCTTTGGCCAGCATATCGGCCTGAAGATCGGCCACCAGATTGCCGTTTTCGGCATGCACCATAGGCAAGGCACCCAATTCGCGACACCGTTTAAAGCTGGCAAACATCTCATCGTCTTCGATCATCAGCGCGCCCTTGTAGGCCATAAAATGCTTGAACGAATTGACCCCCATCTTTACGGCGTCTTCCATCTCGTTAAAGACGTTTTCATCCCAGCCCGTGATCGCCATGTGATAACCAACATCCGAACAGATCTGCGGCGCACTTTTGCGGTGCCATTCATTGATCGCGTTCTTGATGCTGCCGTCTTCTCCGGGCAGGCAGAAATCCACCACCATCGTCGTGCCGCCCGCCGCCGCCGCCCATGTTCCGGTTTCAAAGGTTTCCGCGGCGGTGGTGCCCATAAAGGGCATTTCAAGATGGGTGTGCGGATCAATCCCCCCCGGGATCACATAGGCCCCTTCAGCATCGATATATTCATCGCCAGTAAGGTTTTCGCCAATCTGGCGGATGACTTCGCCTTCGATCAGAACATCGGCTTTCCACGCGCGATCTGCCGTACAGACCGTGCCGTTTTTAATCACTTTGCTCATGGATCTTCTCCTCTACGCATTTTTGTGCGGACGCGGGTCAT
>DDEJ01000143.1:14490-17165 GCA_002336405.1 Rhodobacteraceae bacterium UBA1957 | reverse complement strand
TTTCCGCATAATGCGCCCCGATCAAAAATCACCAAAGGCAATCCCGCTGGTACTGATGGTTTTGCTTTCGTTGAATTTATGGACCCCAATCCGGACCGCCTACGGACAGTTTTTACCAACATGGGGTATGAGAAAACAGCATGCCATAAGACCAAAGCAATTGAACTTTGGCAGCAAGGCGATATCACCTATGTGTTGAATTCCGAGCCGGACGGGTTCGCCGCCCGGTTTGGTGCTTTGCACGGTCCTTGCGCGCCCTCGATGGGATGGCGGGTGGTTGATGCGCAGCAGGCTTTTGATCATGCTGTTGCGCAGGGAGCCGAACCCTATCTTGCGGCAGACCGCAGCTTTGATATGCCTGCGATAAAGGGAATAGGCGGCTCGCTTTTATATTTTGTCACGTTCGACGGAGCAAACGATCCGTTTGCGACCGCGTTGGATCGGCTGCGCCCCGACGTGCCGCAGGGGGTCGGGTTTCATTATCTCGATCATCTTACGCATAATGTGTTTAAGGGGAATATGGACAGTTGGTCGCAGTTTTATGCTGACCTTTTCAATTTTCGTGAAATCGGTTTTTTTAAGATTGAGGGTAAATTTACCGGCCTTATCAGTCGGGCGCTGACCTCTCCCTGCGGTCGTATCCGAATTCCCATCAACGAGGATCGTGGCGAGACCGGCCAAATTGTCGATTATCTCAAGCGCTATAACGGTGAGGGTATTCAGCATATTGCGGTAGGTACGCATGATCTTTACCGGGCGACCGATCAGATTGCGGCCAATGGGGTGCAGTTCATGCCGCGTCCAAATAAAACCTATTATGATCTCAGTCATGCCCGGGTTGCAGGCCACACCGAGCCGGTAGATCGGATGCAGCCGCATGGTATATTGATCGATGGCGAAGGCGTGGTGAACGGTGGCACAACTAAAATACTGTTGCAGGTGTTTTCCCGCACCATGGTTGGGCCAATCTTTTTTGAATTCATCCAACGCAAAGGTGATGAAGGCTTTGGCGAGGGTAATTTTCAGGCGTTGTTTGAATCTATCGAGCGCGCGGAAATCGCCTAGAAAAAGCGTCGCTGACGCCGGTTTTGGTCAGGTGGGTCAGTTTGACCGACTTCCATAGTGGAGCGCCCCGTTTGGTTGATCTAACCCTTCTGGTCTAGCTTTTAGGCATTTTCAGGACGATATTGCGACCGCTTTTTGTATAGCGCAGCTGCTCTTTGCCAATTGCGGTTACTTTGCCACCATCAATCCGGTTCCCCACTTCTACCTTTTTGTAGCGTCCGTTGGACAGTCGTATCAGTGCCCGTCGGCTGGAGGATGTTCCGTACACACCGATCAGATTGACTTTGCGCAGGTTGAGCGCTTTCACCAGCGTGGCTTTCTGGGCTACGCTCGCATTGGATGCCAAGCTCGCTGGTTTGGGTTTAGGTTTTTGTTTGTTTGCGACCTGAGAACCGCTTTGCTCTAGTGCCTTGGGTCTCAGTTTAGGTGCCAGAGAATTGGTGACAGCTGCAATCGCGGAACTGACTTCTGGGCTATCTACGGCCGGTTTGACCGAGGCGGGCCGCAGTCTTGGCCGCAACATGGCCATTTCTGCCCGCGTGCGCCCGTTAAGTTTTAAACGCTCCCGGGCTTCGCCCATCCCAACCGGCCGGAGCCGTGGCCGCAGTTTTGCCAGCGGTGAGGTAACCTCTGTAATCTCCAGAGCAGATTGCACGCGTTTTGGCGCGACTTTTATTGGTTGGCCAAGAAACACGAGATGGCCTTCTTGCGACAGGCTGCCGTTTGCGGTGGCGATCACCAAGCCCTGCGCATTGAGCTGGAATGTTTGGCCAAAACGTGGTGGGTCGGGCTGTTGTTCGGGGCTGATATCAATGCGACCGCCTTGAGGCGAGGGCAATGCAATGGCATCGTAGGACAGAATTTCACGGTCGATGGAGGCCGCGTAAAGATCATCTGAATTGGGCGCAAACCCTGGCTCTGGAGGCGTCGGCGCCTTCAACCAGATACCCGTGGCTGCATAGCGCACTTTGGCCTGTTGTTCGGTAATGGGTGTTGGACCCTGAGCAAAAGGCAGGTCGTCTTCCAGCTCTATCAGATCATCTTCGGTGTCTTCAGAGGCAAAAGCCTGGGTTTCATCTGGTTGCGTTGCAACTAGAGGGGCTGCGGCGTTCAAACTGTCGTTCTGGGCGGGCACGTCTGCGGCTGTCAGCGGAACGCTGTCAGAGGCTGCTTGATCTGACGTGTTGGCTGTGTTTAAAAAATCATCACCGCCAAGCGCAAACATCCAAGCGGCGATACCTGAAAGCATCAATATCGCCCCCATGGTCAATATCAAGCTGGGAAGACGTGAAGGGGCTGTTTCATCTGCTGCAAAATTAGTCACCAGCAAGGCCGGTGATAATTCCAGATCATCTGCAAGAGGCGTTGCACGCAAAATCGGTGGGCTTGCAGCGGCAGCCAATTGGGCCGTTGTCAGATTGTTCTTTGTTGGGCCTGATGTGCCACCGTTGTTTTTAGTCTCAGGGTCAATCTTAATGTCTGCGTGGGTGTTCGCAGCTGTATTTGCGGCCGTGACATTGCTAAGACCGGTACTAGGCGCAGGGCCCAACCCCGAGCGCGTATTCGTGCGCCCGCGAGGCTTCGGTTTATCTGTGGTCTTGGTCTTGGTC
>DDEJ01000143.1:11049-14167 GCA_002336405.1 Rhodobacteraceae bacterium UBA1957 | reverse complement strand
TGGTCTTGGTCTTGGTCCGGCCCGGTTTAGAGGCTTTCGCCTGTGCGCTTGAAGGTTGAGGAGGGGCGGGGTCTATCACATGTCCGGCGACTTCGATGATGGTTTGATCAGGTTCAAACTTTTCCCCGGCAGGCAGCAGGCTATTTGCCCCTTCGCATGGCCCAAAGTCGATTTCGCGCTGCAGTGTGTTTTGCGCTGGCGTGGCGACAAAGCGGACCGGATTGAATTTGTGCTGACAGGCAAATTGTTCGGCTTCTTCCAGAGTTTCGCGTGCCACTGCCGCAATGTAAAGCTGCCCGGCGTGGACCTCCCAATCATACACCAAGTCACTTACGGCATAGGGCGTGGCACCAGTCAGGGCGGCTTCAACCTGCAGGTAACTCGCATCTTGTTGTTCGGTGTAGACCACGACGATATAGCGAATTTGCTCATTTGGGATGACGATTTTGGAATACACAGTCCCGTCGGCAATGCGCTTTGCCTTTGCATTGAGTTTTTCCAGATGGTCGGACAGGTTTTCAGCGGCCAAATCGACATAGCCAACATGCGACCAGCCAGTCTTCTGCCTATTCAGCAGGCTGATGCCTTCAAATGACAATGAAAGAGCAAAATCCGGTTTCATTTTTCGGGTCTACCATTCCGTCGATAAAAATCGGGCGTCGCCCACCTCTTAACTGTCTACATCAGGTTTTGCCCACGTAAAAGTGAAACTCGTTCAATACAGGCAATCATCTGAAAATAGCCAAGCTTTGTCAGGATACATAAAATATAGCACAGGTTTTAAGAAACTGGCAGTATATTTTACAGATTTTGTGACCACTAATTTTTTAGTGATGATTGCGCACCCGATCACGCGTTGGTTTACGGGTGTCGCATCCCTTGAAATTTGCTCAATCCCGAAATGTTCATCAGACAATTCAATGGGTGATCCAGAATGTGCTGGGCACGAGATGTAGTGTCGACTTTTTGTCATGCGCGATCGCAGGGCGCTTTGGCACCTTGCGACCGCGACTTTGTTTTAGGATTGGCTGGTGGCTTTGGTCAGGGCTTGATCAAGGTCGTCAATAAGATCGCTCACATCCTCTGTTCCGATAGACAGCCGCAATACATTTGGCCCGGCTTGCGCGGCGGTTTGTTGTTCAGGGCTAAGCTGCCGGTGTGTGGTCGAGGCGGAGTGTATTACCAATGACCGAGTATCACCCAGATTGGCAACATGGCTGAACAAGTTCAATTCGCTGACCAGCTTCATGCAGGCATCATAGCCGGCTTCCAGCGATACAGTCAGCAGAGCGCCAGCACCTTTCGGGCAAATTTTGGCAACACGGTGAAAGTATGGTGACGAGGAGAGCCCGGCATAAGTCACCGCTTCGACACGTGGGTCCTGTTCTAGCCATTTTGCTATGGCTTCGGCGTTTTCCACATGGCGTTGCATGCGCAGCGACAAAGTCTCAATGCCCATTAAAGTGTAATGGGCGGCCTGCGGGTTCAAGGTCATGCCAAGATCGCGCAATCCGATTGCAATCCCGTGCAGAGTGAACGCCAATGCCCCAAAGGTCTCATGGAATTTCAAACCGTGATAAGCGGGCTCAGGTTGGCTTAATGACGGGAACTTGTCGCTGGCCGACCAATCAAAATTCCCTGAATCAACCACAACGCCCCCGGTGACAGTGCCGTTACCGGTCAAGTATTTAGTCATCGAATTGACCACCAAGGTCGCCCCGTGCTCAATCGGTTTACACAAATACGGCGTGGCACTGGTGTTGTCGACAATCAGTGGTAGGCCGGTGGCGTCGGCGATTTTAGCAATCGCATCGAGGTCGGTGATATATCCCCCCGGATTGGCGATGGATTCGCAAAATATGGCGCGGGTGTCTGCGTCAATTGCGGCTTCGACGGCGGCAACATCGTCAAAATCGACAAAGGTTGCGGACCAGCCAAAGCGTTTGATCGTTTGGCTGAACTGAGTGATCGAGCCGCCATAAAGCCGGGTTGAGACAACAACGTTGCACCCGGGCTGCATCAAAGGAAACAACGCCATGATTTGTGCGGCATGCCCCGATGAGCAGCAGACTGCGCCTACGCCACCTTCGAGTGTGGCAACCCGTTCTTGCAGTGCAGCAACCGTTGGATTGGTCAGGCGAGAATAGATATAGCCGACTTCCTGCAGATTAAACAAAGCGGCCGCGTGGTCAGCATCGCGAAAGACATAAGCTGTTGTCTGATATATCGGCACTTGCCGCGCACCAGTTGCGGGATCCGGGCGGGCGCCCGCGTGGATTTGCAGCGTATCAAAGCCATAACTTGGACTGTCCGACATGATCTTCTCCTGTGTTTTATCGGCCCCTTGGCTACAGGATTATTTTGCGTTGAGCAACCAAACGATAAATTTTGAGATGGCTTTGTTAGCGGTATCACAATCAGGCAGGACAAAAATCGTGGCGGTATGAGGCGATTTAGGCGCCTGTCTCCGTCCCTTGAGGGATTTCGGAACTATATTCTTTATAAAGCGCGATTTGTAGAACGCTAGGCGCAGGCAGTCTCGTATGTTTTGTACAGGTTTTCCAATTTATCTAGACAGTTTTGCACTTAGATATCGTGAAGCGATCTCGAATTTCGCGCACGAATCATTTGCGAGCTAACGCAGCCATAACCCGGTTTGTTTGATTGTTTTACGGATCATTTGTTCTGTTTGTGGCAATGCCGACTGATCAAACATTTGTCTTAGACGCAGGCCGTGTCGTTCATAAATCAAGCGCCGGTAAGGGGGGTGGTTATCTAAGACAGATTTGACATGATCGGGCGAGGTCAATTCTTCCAACAGTGTGACAACAGCGTCACTCTCGCGGGCATACAGCAGCGGGATAAAACGATAGTGGCACGAGTGCCGTCCATCAAGAAACCCATGGGGCAGGCTGTCACGCCCACCGCCCAAGGCGTGAATGACCAACGGCAATGCCACTTGATCTAACCAGGGATCCAGCGTTTGTCCCAGCAACTCTGGCGGAGGGTCGTTGCGGATATCTACCGCATACGCGCGATAGAGCTGACCAAAAACCTTTGGACAGCGATAGTAAAAGAACCCCGCATTGAAATAGAGGTAACGGCGCCAATCTGTGGC
>DDEJ01000143.1:0-10686 GCA_002336405.1 Rhodobacteraceae bacterium UBA1957 | reverse complement strand
GTGGCGTGACCCGGCGTTTTCTCGGTGATTTTGGGCCATGTACCCTCACAGCGCAGAGAGGCACCGGGACGCGCAAAGTCAAACGGGACGTCTCTTAGGTCGCCAGTGATCAGGGTGTCGCTGTCGAAAAACACAAAAGGTTCGCCCGCGGGCAAAACTTCCAACGCCTCTATCTTGTTGCCATACGGATAAGTTTGGCCAAAATCGCGGCTTTCAAATTCAACAAACTCACCGCCTTGTTGGCTTAGTAAGTCGCGCAGCGGTCCTGCTGCCAAGGATGGATCCTGCGGCCACAAAGTGTTGTGCGCTGGTGTTGCTATAAAAAGCCTACCAGCAAAATCTGGATTGGTGTGACGTAGCGAAAGCGCGAATAAGGCCGCCTCAAAGCTCAACCGGCCGCGTTGAGCGATAATGATAATGTTAAACACTTTGGCCGGCCGAATAGGCTGTTTCATGGGGTGTCTAAAGCTCCGAGATGTTTGTTGGCGGGCTAAAAATGGCCAGGCGCGGGGCGAGTGCTGAAATTCAAAAAAATCCTTACATCGTGATATTGACCCGACAAGGTGGCGCGCGACGGGCTTTTTTAGCCCAAATATTATTTACGTCAGATTTTGCAAACTGCACCGGGGCAAGAGGTTAACTCGTCGGTTTTTGTGAAAGGAGTTCAGACATACAAAAGATAAATTAAGTTTACGCTTCAGGTTGGCTATTTTTTCATATTCTTATGTAGGATCTGGTTTGACCTTGAGGTGACTTGGGACTACATCGTGTTAATATATCAACTTTTGGGAGAAAGTATAATGGATCGTCGTTCTTTTTTAAAAACATCGGCACTGGGTGGGAGCGCGGCTGCTGCCTCCACGTTGGCGGCGCCGGCCTATGCTGCGGGCAAGCGGGTTCTGACTATGGTGCAATCGTGGCCACGTGGCTTTGCGGCTTTGGATGATGCGTCAAGCTACTACGCCAAAATGATTGGTGAAATGTCTGATGGGGCACTGACTGTCGATAAAAAAGCACCAGGTGAACTGGTGGGCGCGCTGGAAGTGTTCGATGCGGTGTCGTCAGGCCAAGCGGATATGTACCATTCGGCTGACTATTACTTTATCGGTCAGCACCCGGGCTATGCCTATTTTACAGCCGTGCCCTTTGGTGGCACCGCACAGGAACTCACCAATTGGTACCACCATGGTGGTGGGCAGGAGCTGCATGACGAACTGGGCGAGATTTTCAATCTCAAAGGGATCATTGCAGGTAATACCGGGTCACAGTCGGGTGGCTGGTTTCGCAAAGAGATTAATTCAGCCGATGATTTCAATGGCCTGAAATTCCGTATGCCTGGTTTGGGTGGTAAAGTGCTTGGCAAGCTGGGCGCCTCTGTTCAGAATATTCCGGGCGGTGAATTGTATCAGGCGCTGTCTTCGGGCGCGCTGGACGGTCTCGAGTGGGTTGGTCCGTTTGCTGACGAACGCGCCGGCTTCCAAGAAGTTGCAAAGGTCTACTATACCGCTGGGTTCCACGAGCCAGGTTCGGCTTTGACCGGATCTCTGAATCTTGACGTGTGGAACGAATTATCGCCACAACATCAGGCAATCGTGACCAACGCCGGTATGGCCACCACCCATTACCAGCTGTCGGAAACGCTTTCTAACAATGGTGCTGCGCTGAGCCGCCTGCAATCGCAAGGTGTTAAGACGCTGCAATTCTCGGATGACGTGTGGGACGCGTTTGGTCGCGCCTCGGCAGAAGTCATGGATGAGAACATGGGCGATGAGCTGTTTGCGAAAATCCGCACCAGTTTTGAGGCTTCGATGGCGACATCGTCCTCTTGGATCAACAAATCCGATGGCTATTATGTTGAGCAACGCAACCGCGTTCTGGGCGGCTGATCTACTCAAAGCAATAATTCAAAAGGGGCGCATTGGTGATATGCGTCCCTTTTTTCTATGGCGCGGTGGTTCCGCATTAAATCTGGTCTGCGGTCAAGCGTGAGATCTTATTCGTTTGGACAAGGGATCAAGTCATCGCAACTCGTTCCTAGGATATTGAAGTGCCGATCGCGCGATATCACTGGCAGTGTCGATAGGGGCTGGTGACTGGCCCAGAATATCTTAAGTGATACAAACACCCCAGTACAGCCTTTTGTGACAGCTGCCCTGTGCGATGGGCATTTCTCAAAAGACCTCATTTTAAGAAAAATTTAGGGGCCTCGGTAAACTTGGTGTGTGCAGTCTGGCGCAAAGAAAACTCGGGTTGCGCCTGTCTCAGGGCGGGGCTGCAACGCTCTTTTTTGCATGGCGCCCGACCGTTTTACGGGTCAGTTGATCAGCCTATGAGGTTCACGTGTACTTTGCTCACCCACGGACGCCAAGCAAAAAAGAGCTAAAGCAGTGATTAAGCGCAGGTTTAACACAAGATGCGATAAGGTCAAACCGAGATGTCGTAAAAGGTCGTTTGATCGCCATATCAGGGGGTTAGGCTGATTGCTTTGGCGTTGATATTCTTGTTGATAAGAACTTTGTGCGGTCCGTGATACCTTGGGTATGAAAGTGACATTTATGGGGCATTTATTCCATTGTGATTTTTTGTGCATTTTGCAAATACGGGTTCATAGGGCAAGGCTGAGTGGCTTGCACAGGTGGTTGCAAGGCAATAACAGGTTAGAAAAGCCGCTGGTCAATCTATCATTTCAGGGTGTTTTTTGTGATAAATGCGCGGTTTTTACAAATTTGACGATTGGTTGCGCCGTTGAGCACGGTTCATGAGAGTAAGGTATCGTGTCGGCAGCGGGGGCTCGTTGGTGTTGTCGGTCTAATTTTAATCTAACCTAAGTTGCCGGTCGTGATGGCTATCAAGCACAGTCTGATAGGTTTGAAGCTATCAATTGGCGGAAAGCACACGCCAAAAGCGGTTTCGCCACAGACTTGTGGAGCTGAACTGCCGGATGAACGGGCTTTGTTGCGGCATTGAAAATTTGGTTTGTGGTGTGGCGTGCGTCTGCCAAATGCTGCAATAAAAGCAATGGTTGGCATATCGTGTCGATTTGCTATGATAGAGCGCTGCGAGAAGATTCGAAGGAACCCTATCATGCGATTGATCTTACTTGTTGGTTTGTTGTTGTCTTCTGTGACTATGGCCTCCGCTTGCGAGCGTTTATGCAGTAAAGACTTTTGGACCTTAGCCACCGTTGAAGACGTGAACACCGAATTGGCGGCTCAGGCTCATATCGATTCGCAAAAGGACGTATACGGCAATGGCGTGATGCACTGGGCAGCAGCCTATGGTCGGCCAGAGCACATAGAAGGCTTGATGAACGCCGGTGCCGAGGCTGATACGCCAAACCGATTTTTTGGCGAGACACCAATATTCTGGGCCTTAAAGGCTGGCAATGTCGAGGCGTTGTCCAGCTTGGTCTCTGCAGGGGTGAATGTGAACGTCACAGATGCTGTGGGTGTGCCTTTGCTGCATGTGTCGGCAGCACATGGGCGCTATAAAGAGGTGATGATTCTACTCGAGGCGGGGGCAGATGGCCGGGTTCGGACAGAAGACGGCAGGGTTGCGTTTGATGTTGCCAAGCACAATCCCTGGATTAAAGGAACGCCTGCCTATTGGGCGTTGAATGCCGCGCAATTCAACTAGAGATCTGCCATCGGTTGACGCCGCCTATTCTCTGTCAGGCAATTGCAATCTTAACCAATCGTTAAGATTAGCTGACGCTGTCATCAAGCTGGCGATAGGATGCCCGGACATAGTTACGGAGGGTGAATGATCATGAAAGTATTAATTAGAGCGCTGTTTTGTTGCGGCCTGCTGTTTGCCGGACCGCTGGTTCTGGCTGAGGCCGGGCAGCTTGGCAAAACACTAACCGAAAAAGAGCCGACTGAAAAAGCATACGCTGTGCTGTCTGCGCTGGCTCTGTCAGATATTATTGAAGTGATGCGCCAAGAGGGGCTGGCCCAAGCAAAAGATGTGACGCGCGGGTTTTTGCCACCCACTGCAGCGGCGGCGTGGCAGCGTGATCTGGACGCCATCTATGATGCCAACTGGATGAAGGCCACAGTCGCGGCGCATTTTATCCGCGAATTGGGTGACGCGGACATGTCAACTGTACTGGCATTTTTGACGAGCCCCAACGGCAAACGTCTTGTGGCTCTTGAGGTGTCGGCGCGGCAAGCAATGAGCGAGGCCAGTATAGAAGATGCGGCCCGGTCGCTATACCGTGACGGTGGTGATGCGCCCGATGCGCGACGGGATTTGGTGGCGGCCTTTATCCGCAGCAATGATATGGTCGCGGCGAACGTCGAAGGCGCTTTGCACGCCAGTTTTTCATATTATCGGGGCCTGCGTGAAAGTGGTGCACTAGAGATGTCGGACCGGGAGATTATTGACGAGGTCTGGGCCACCGAAGCAGAGACACGTGCTGATACCAGTGAATGGCTAAATGCTTTTCTTTTGATGGCCTATGCGCCTCTGGATGATGCGGTGCTTGCCGAATATTCGGCCCTGTCTGAAACCGGGGCAGGCCAGCGAATGAACAAAGCGTTGTTCGCCAGCTTTGACCAAATGTTTGCTGAGATCTTTTATGCTCTGGGGTTGACGACTGGCCAAGCTTTGCAGGCCCAGCACCTTTAGCGGTGGAAAGACCCTTGACAGGACGTATGGGGCGCTTATGAAGCATGTTCCACATGGAGGCCGCCTTGGTCGGTCTCCTCAAAGAAATTACGCAGGAATCTGCGCGCTGTCCGTGGTGGCCTTGGCCGAAACACCCGTAACGGGGACCAAAAGACGCGATACTGATGAAGGAAATGAAGATGTTTGCGGTCCTAAAGACTGGTGGCAAGCAGTACAAAGTTCAATCCGGCGATATGCTCCGGGTCGAAAAATTGGCTGCTGATGCTGGTGAAACAATCCAGTTCAACGAAATTTTAATGCTTGGTGGTGATGCACCGGTGATTGGTGCGCCCTTTGTGGCAGATGCCGCAGTGCAGGCCGAAGTGATTGATCAAGTCAAAGGCGACAAGGTTATCAACTTTGTTAAACGCCGCCGTAAGCACAGCTCGCAGCGCACAAAAGGCCACCGTCAGAAACTGACATTGGTGCGTGTGACCGAAATCCTGAACAGCGGCGCGGATAAGTCCGGCGTGAAAGCTGCGATGGGCGCCGGTTCTGTCAGCGCGACAGCCGTCGCGGCGGTTACGGACCCAGCACCAAAGGCACAAGCACCAAAAGCACAAGCAGCAAAAACAACTCCGGCCAAAGCCACAGAAGCCAAACCAGCGGCTGCAAAAGCCGATAATGCGGCTGCAGGCGGTGATTTGAAAAAGCTGGCGGGTGTCGGCCCTGCGCTTGAGAAAAAGCTGATCGCCGCAGGTGTGACGTCTTTGGCACAAGTCGCGGCTTGGACCGAGGCTGACGTAAGTAAAATTGACGAGGAATTGTCATTTAAGGGCCGGATCGATCGCGAAGGCTGGATCGCTCAGGCCAAAGATCTGACAGCGTAGTAAGGAGCAACACCCATGGCACATAAAAAAGCAGGCGGTTCATCCCGCAACGGGCGCGACTCAGCCGGGCGGCGCCTCGGCATGAAACTTTTCGGTGGTCAGCACGCCATTCCGGGCAATATCATCTGTCGCCAACGTGGCAATAAATGGTGGCCGGGCGAAGGCGTCGGCGAAGGCAAGGATCATACAATTTTTGCAACTGTCGAAGGTAATGTGAAGTTTCGGAAAGGCTTTAAAGGCCGGACGTTTATTTCAGTTATTCCTATGGCTGAGGCCGCAGAGTAACCCGATCTTTACGATGTGAGAATTAAAGGGGATTGGCGCTGGCGTCGGTCCCTTTTTTACTTTGTATGGTTCGTGCGCGGATGTACCGGGGGTGGCGCGGACCGTTGGAAAGGGCAATGTTGTGCATATTAATGGCAGAGCCGTGGTGAAACTGTCTGCGAATACACACCACACCAAAGACTTCAACATATTGTTCAAGGCAAGGCAGCCGCCTGTGAGTTACCAACGCATTACATCGCCCACAGTCGTCAGCGTTACGCCAAAAGGGACTGGGTGATGGATGTTTGGGTGCTTAGCTTTTTGGTATTTGCGGTCTCTCAGGTCGGCACCCCCGGTCCCGCGAATATGGCGTTGCTGGCCACCGGTGCGCGGTATGGGTTTCGCGCGGCATTGCCGTTTGTTGCTGGTGTCGCCTTTGGCAAGCAGTTGATTATCTGGCCGATTGGGTTTGGGCTTATGGGCTTGGCTGAAACTGCCCCTTGGTTGTTTATTGGTTTAAAGTATATTTCTGCGGGCTATATTTTTTGGTTGGCTTGGCGTGTTGCCAATATGCGACTTGACCCCGGTGCGGCTGCGGCGCGAGCTCCTGGATTTTTTGCCGGACTTGCAGTGCATCCTTTAAATCCCAAGGCTTGGGCGATGATCGTGACCGGCTTCACCAGTTTTGTGGCCCCTGGGACCTCGGCACTGACGGCCACGGCAACAATTGCCCTTTGTTTGTTTGTGACCCAGGCGGTCTGCCACCCGATCTGGACTTACTTTGGCGACCGCATTGCCCGGCATGTGTCGGGCACACCCTATGAAAGATACTTGATGTGGACTCTGGCAGGGTTCACAGTTCTGTTTGTTTTAATAGCTATTTTTGAGGGAGAGCTTTGATGTCAAAAGATTTGTTTCCCGATCAACCAATGATCAATGCGCAGAGATTTGATCTGCGTCCTTTACGCGTCTCGGATACGGGCCAGATTGCCCTGCACAGCGCTGATTTACGGATCGCGCGTATGGCGTCTCGGATTGCCCATCCGTTGCCGCCCGGGGCGACTGCGGCGTTTATAGAGCGGGCCATGGGCAAGACGCGAGACGAGGATATCTGGGCGATTGACGGCAGTAAATCTGCGCGCCCTGATCTGATGGGGGTTATCAGCCTGAAACGTCTTGACCGTGATCAGTCCGAGTTGAGCTATTGGATTGCCGTGGCGTTCTGGAACACTGGCCTTGCCTCTGAGGCAGTTCAGGCCTTGGTTGATGCCAATCCGATGACGAATACGACGATTTTTGCAGCGGTGTTTCAAGACAATCTCGCCGCGGCACGGGTGTTAAGCAAATCCGGCTTTAGCTATCTTGGCGATGCTGAAACCTTTAGCGCGGCGCGGGGCGAAAATGTGCCGACCCGGACCTATACCATCAAGTTGATCCCATGAGCGGGGTCGCAACGGTCGCTGCACTTACGACCAAGCGGCTGCAACTGCGGCCGCCTGTGGCCTCAGATGCAACCGCTATCACGGCCATTTTGAATGATTTTGAAATCAGCAAGTGGTTATCGGTGGTGCCGTTCCCCTACTCGCGGGCTGATGGGTTAGAGTTTATTGCCGATGTTCGGGAAAAAGGGTCTGCCATCTGGGCGATTTTGAACGCCGACCGGTTGGTTGGGATGATTGGGCGCGATCCACAGCTGGGGTTCTGGCTTGATCCGAGATGTTGGGGGCAGGGGCTGATGCGCGAGGCGGCGCAGGCGGTATTGGCAGCATATTTTATGGACCCCAATGCTGCGCCGGTGCCAACATCTTACATGATTGGCAACACCCGCTCTGCGGCGCTGTTGCACCGCTTGGGGTTTTCGCGCCTTGGCAGGGTTGTTGCGCTCAAAAGCCACGCGCGAAAGACTTTGGTGGACGGACGCCAGATGGTGTTAACCCCCGAACAGTGGCATGCAGTTAACCCGATCGAGATCGCCACGCCCAGAATGCGTTTGCGTCCCTTGCGCCCTGCGGATGCCACCGATTTGGCGCGCATTGCTGGCAACGACCGCGTGGCGCCAATGCTGGCCTCGGTCGCCTCGCCTTGGCCCGAGGCAGATGTGTTGCGCTGGATAGAACAGCGGCGGTGGCGGGGACGTGTGGGTTTTTCCTTTGGCGTCTATGTGCCGGATGGGACCTTGATCGGCTCGGTTGCGTTGGGGGGATCCCCTGTCAGCACAGCGTATTTTCTGGCGCAGTCCCATTGGGGCCGGGGCTTAATGACTGAGGCGATGATGGCGTTCTTGCCGTGGGCCTTTGCGCGGTTCGGTTTGACCGAGCTGACGGCGGATCACTTTAACGACAATCCATCATCGGGCCGGGTTTTACGTAAGTTGGGCTTTGTCAAAACCGGGTCGGCACTGCGGGGATCGGCCGCGTGTACGGCCAAGGCGCCCACCAGTTCATACCAACTGCGGCGTGCAGATCTTGTGGCACCGGCCAGCCGCGCCTAAGCTGGGGCTCGGAGTTGGTTGTCTAAAATGGTCCCGATCCCCGGGGTCAGAATATGCGATTGGCCTGATTGCAGCCTTGCCGGGGCAGCTTGTGCTGACGTGCTGGCGACAATGACGTAACGTAGTCTGCGGTTTTGGGGTTTTTGCCCCACCGGTTTTTTGCGTTTGACTCTTGTAATCACGAAGCTTGTTTGGCACAGGATTGCATCAGAATATTTGAGTTTTCTGAGGAGAAAATTATGACGACCAAACAGCTTTACGATCTGGGTGATATACCGCCACTGGGTGAAGTGCCGGAAAAAATGCATGCTTTTGTGGTCCGTCAGGATCGCTTTGGCGAGCCAACGAAATCTTGGCAGCGCGAAGTGATCGATACCCCCAAAATAGGCCCGAAAGATGTTTTGGTCTATGTTATGGCCACCGGGATCAATTATAATAACGTCTGGGCCGGCTTGGGTTTTCCTGTAGATGTGATCAAAGACCGCCAGAAAAAGGGCGAACCGGAAGATTTTCACGCAGGTGGATCAGACGCATCGGGCATTGTCTGGGCAGTTGGCGAAGACGTTGACGATGTGAAAATTGGCGAAGAAGTGGTTGTTCACTCTGGCTGGTGGGAGCCTGAGGACCCTTGGGTGCTGTCTGGCAAAGATCCGATGTTGGCAACGTCGGTGCGGATCTGGGGTTACCAGACCAATTATGGCTCATATTGCCAATTTGCCCGCGCGCAATCGCATCAGATCAAGAAAAAGCCTGCCCATCTGACATGGGAAGAGGCCGGATGTTATATGCTGTGTGCCTCGACGGCCTATCGGCAGTTGATGGGCTGGGCGCCGCATACGGTTGAAAAAGGTGATGTTGTTCTGGTTTGGGGTGCCGCTGGCGGTTTGGGCGCTTTGGCACTGCAGATTGTTTCGGCCTTGGGCGGAAAAGCGGTTGCCGTAATCTCGGATGAAGACAAACGCCAGTTCTGCCTTGATAAGGGCGCAGTTGGCGTGATCAACCGCAAGGATTTTGACCATTGGGGTCCGATGCCTGATACTGCCTCGCCAGAGTATAAAGCTTGGATGGGTGGCGTGCGCAGCTTTGGCAAAGCCATCTGGGAGGCTGTCGGCGAGCGCAAGAATCCGAAGATTGTGTTCGAGCATCCCGGTGAATCCACTTTGCCAACCTCGGGTTTTGTTTGTGAAACCGGTGGTATGGTGGTCATTTGTGCCGGGACCACCGGCTACAACATTACCATGGATCTGCGCTATCACTGGATGATGCAAAAACGTCTGCAGGGTTCGCATCTGGCAAATGATGTGCAGGCCGAAGCCGTTAACGAGCTGGTGCTTGCGGGCAAGGTTGATCCCTGCCTGTCGGGGACCTTTAGCTTTGACGAGATCGGTCACGCGCATCAATTGATGCATGACAACAAACACCCCTATGGCAACATGGCGTGTTTGGTCAACGCCACCGAAAAAGGCAAAGGCGCGTCTTAAGCGCCGCCAACCAAGATACACGATCTGAGGCGGCCCCCTTATGCGGGGCCGCTTTTTTAATGGCGGGTGTGTTTAGGTTTGGCTCAGTTGCCAGTTGTTGGGGTCAAGATCAAGACAGGCCTCGACGGCTGCGGATGCGATGACTGACACGGTGCCACTTTCTGGATCAGTGATATTTTGTCCACCTTGCACCACGGTAACCACGGCCTTGCCACGGGGCAATTCGGCGGCCACTAAAGCGGCATCCACCCGATCGGGGTGCTGCACACCGATGGTGACGTTGACCTGCATGTCGCCATGCGCAAGATCAAGTGTGCGAAACAGCGTCAGCGAACTGTGATGCAACGCATCGTGGACCGCGCGGCAGGCGGCTTTGGTGTAATCCTCGCCATACAGGTCATTGCCAGCGCCAAGTTCGAGAATAAGACGTGTCATGCTGGGTCTCCTGCGGCAGCGAGCGTGGTTGTTTTACGCTCCATGTCAAATGATACCAACACGGCGGCATGGGCGATGATTGTTTTATTCGAGGCTCCTGCCGTTCTGTTTTGGGTGGGTTTGGCGATGTCCAACCCGCCATGGGTGACTGTGACCGCTCCGGTTCCATAGGGTAAGACAGCTTTCACGGCAGCGGTATCTACCTGATCTGGGTGTTGCACAGCGATTTCCACGTCGACAATCATCGCCTCTTTGGGAAAACTGAACGCTTCGGCCATACTGAGCGAATTATGCCACAGGGCATCTTTCAGCGCCCGAACCGCAGCTTGGGTATAATCGCCCCGGCGCAGTGAACTGCCCATCCCCAATTCCATAGCCACTCTGGTTTTTGCCATCTTTGTTTTCCTTTTCGTACCGGTTGCTTGACCGTTTCGTTCGGCACCGGCCTTTAAATCGGTTGCTGGCGCTGCTGCTATCTCGAATGCAAAGCCGTGGCAATGCCCGCTGCTGGCAACCG
>DDEJ01000100.1:4191-6074 GCA_002336405.1 Rhodobacteraceae bacterium UBA1957 | reverse complement strand
GCCCTGACGGTTCGCCCAAGCCACGCGCGCAGCCGAACCCTTCGATGCTTTTTACTAGTGGGGGCCTGCGGCCGCAATCTGTGATTTTGATATCTTATGGGGCGCAGGGGTCAGACAACTTGCTGTCGCAACTGTTGCAGATGCGCGCTTAGATCCCGGGCGCTGACGGTTGCCTGGGTGACCAATGTGTCGAAATGCTTGGTAAAGATCTGGATCCGGTCGCGGTCGCGAAAGGCCACATTTTGCGTGCCGACATACAGCACGCTGAGCAGCGGTCCGAAAATGGTCAGCGGTGCAGAATACAACATTCGGGAATCGAACAAATAGATGCGGACCCGCGGGTAAAATTGATCGCATAACGCCACAAGATTATCGATCTGTGCGACCCGTAATTGGCGCGAAATCCCGCGGTAATAGCCTTCGGCGCGGGCAAAGCTGTCCAACTCATATACCGGCAGGGCAATTTCATAATCCGATGCCGATCGCCGCATCCATGTCAAACGGTCGTTTGAGGCGTTGATCGCCTGTTGGCTGGTGCGGCCCAGATGCGGGGTGTATTCCCATTCAAGCATCTCGGGGGTTTTGAACATGTCGGGCAGGGTCGCGGGCACATGACGGATTTTAAAGCCTTCGGCCTCTTTGTGCCAAGCAAAAATCTGTTCGTCTATCAAGGCGCGCGCCGCGGTGGTCAGGCTTAACGCATCTGCCAAAAGGTCTGCGGCACTTTCAGGCCGGTCTGACAGCGATAGCAACCAGTCGGCTGAAACTCTGAGGGCCGCAGCACAGGCCCCGATCACTTGGGCGTTAGGCAGGCGTGCGGCCGTGCCCGACAGCAATTGCGACACGGTTGAGCGGTTAATACGCGTGGCGCGGGCCAAGTCTGATTGGGTCATCCCCGCATTTTGCAGGGCTTGTCCCAAACGGTTTCGAAATTGTTCGGCGCGCAGTCGTTTGTCGATTATATGCATATGTTGGTGATTAAAATAAACATATGTCTTAAATGCTAATTATTTGCTGAATTGTCAACAACGGCTGTGGGACGCTAACTAACTGGAGTTGGTTTTAGAGGGTCTGATGGATAGTTTTGCAAGAACATGGGTGAAAGCGGTGCTTTGGGCGGCGCTTGGGCTGCTCACAATGAGCCTTGTCGGTATATTTTTCACCGGATCACTGGCCGTCGGTGGGATGATGGCAGTGAGTAACACGTTAATTGGGCTGAGCTGTTATGTGATCTATGAACGGGTCTGGTCGGGCATCAGTTGGGGGCGTCAGGATCGCAACGCCAAGATTGCGCATGATACTTGCGGTGGCGATAGGGCGGCGTAACTGCCCCGTTGTGGCAATTTGTGGGGTGGGTTTGTCTGTCCCGTATTTGAGGCGCTTTCAGGTCAAATTTGAGCTGGTTTTGACCGGTTGTGATCCGCATCACTTGCCGTCCTGTGGTGACGCACAGGCCGAGGGTTTGCAAGTGACATAATACCCCTATGGTTGAAATATTTTTTAATGTGTATGACCAATCAAATGGCCTCCGCGTAGGCCCAATATTGACCGCTCAGTTGGGGAAGGGTGCCGCCAACAACTGTCAGTCTGTTTGGACTTGGCTGGCTGTTAACCCATTTTTTCACCGTCGGGATCAGTCATATCAAGACTTCAAGCAAGAGGTGGCTGACGCCGCGTCTTGGGGTGTTTTGATCAAGATATATTCTGGGTAATGGTCTGAGCGGTATTTCGAAGTGGTTGTGGCGGTGTCGGGCTTTGCTGACAACTTTTATGGCGACCACTTGTGGTCTTGGCACGCGTTCGTCACATCGCTGCGACTGGCATTTGTATATCTTGTCGCTGCTGTTACTTTGGTGCGGGTTCAATCAGGGGCATATAGGTGC
>DDEJ01000100.1:0-3837 GCA_002336405.1 Rhodobacteraceae bacterium UBA1957 | reverse complement strand
TTACCATAGGATTGGGCGGTGGCTATCGCGGGTGTCTCGTTTGTAATTGTGTTGGTAATGGGGGTGTATGGGTTTCTCACCACACCCGCGCGACGGTCAGTGCGGATGTTTGGGCCGTGGGCGACGCTGTGGCGTGTATTGGTGGGCTCTTAGTATGGTTCTCTATTCGCTGTGTTACTAATAACTGCGCTTATTTTGCGTTAAAAAATGGCGGTAGAAACAATTGTGAGCCTCCAAATTTTTCAGGTAATAACGTTGTCTTTATCCATTCTTTCTTATGTGGGTTTTGGCTTTATGGGTATTAATGGTGATTGCGCAACCGCTGGCAGTTTTTTGCTTTCTGGTTTACTTTTTCTTTGATACCTCTTGGACCTATAACAGTTGGGTCTGGTCTTGCAGCGGCTTCAAAAGGTTTGAGTGCAATCACTCTTCACACCGGATAGCTGTTTTCCATACTTGTGCCGGTTATTACTTTCGGTGTTGATGTTTGCCAGTTGTGGTCACGCGGGGTTTCTGTGCCGAGTGGCGGATTACCAGCTCCGAATACGGGTGATTTAAGCGAAAAATCTGGTGGATTTTCTGTTTGGGTTTTGCTGTCTGACGCCGCCGATTTCTGTGTCGATCGCAGTGTTAGAACTTTGGCAGGCGCTCGGTTTTTCGCTTGATTTCGACTGGTGGAGCTATTGGGCAGATATTGTTCACTGCGGCTTGGGGCGGGGCGGTGTGCTTCTAGTGATGGCCTTTAGCACGCTGTTGCCCACGGTGATTCATTGTGCATTTGGTATCGCGGGCGTCTTGCTGTCACATAATTTTCTTTGGCGGTAGGCAACAGCGATATTGTACGCGGCGCAAAACCTCAGACACCCCGAGTTGCGCGTTGCGCAGCAAAACCAATAGGTGCGCCTGATTTGGCGTGGCTGATTGATTGTGGCCGTCGTTAAGCTTGGGGTGTTTGCCGCAAGTTCTTTGGGATTGGTCTGGCTGGCGGTGCAGTTCGTGGATCTTATACTAAGGCTGGCAAACTATGTGTCTGCGTTCGCCCAATTCCAGGTTGGCGGATCTGACACTCCCTCTGTTGAATAAAATTTTTCTTGATATACACTTATCTACATGAGGTCGTTTCAGTGTTGAGGCGCAGGGCTGACTTCATCTGCGGCAGATGACGGGCAATTGGGGCAATGTCCCTTATGGAGAGTGCGATGCGCTTTAAAACGCTGATGGTAATCGTGATACTGGTGGCCGTGAGCGGCTGCTTTAAGTTCAGTTATACCGGTACGCCCAAACCGGTGAATCCCCAGCAATCCGACAGTGAGATAAAGAAATCCCTGTTGAAAACGCTGGTGTCCATTCTGCCGGAAGACATCGCAGAAGCCCCCAATCCCAAGAAAATATCCCAGCATCCCTATACCCGCCTGATGGCCGAGCCGGCCTGCGAGCGGATTGTCTCGATCCCCTTTGCCTCGCCCTATGGGTACCGCACAACGCTGGTCGGGATCAAAAATCGGGCGATTAGCGTCAGTGCGAACGCACTGGCTGTGACCAACTGGAGCGAAAGCCCGGGCAGCACCTTTGCGGTGGGACATTTCTTTGCCTGTGCAAATAAGAAATATCTTTGAATACGCGCAGGTAAGCGTGCCGCGGGCGAACGCCGACGTCTTGCAGTGGGCAAATCCGTGAGGCATTAAGCGGTATGGAGCTTTGGATTGTCGTCACAATTGCCGCTGCGTTTTTTCAGACGGTACGGTTTATGTTGCAAAAATTGCTCAGCGCCTCGGCGCTGTCATCAGCGGGGGCAACCTTTGCGCGTTTTTTATATTCTGCGCCGCTGGTTGTGGTTTTTCTGGCGCTGTATTGCGTGGCCACTGACAGTTTGTTGCCAGCCACCACGCTGCGGTACTGGCTTTTTGCGCTGTCGGGTGGGCTGAGCCAGATATTGGCGACCTTATGCGTGGTGATGTTGTTTCAAAGCCGCAATTTCGCTGTGGGTATCACCTTTAAAAAAACCGAAGTGATCCAGACCGCACTGGTTGGGTGGGTGCTTTTGGGCGAATCCATCAGTTCTTTGGGGGTTGGTGTGATTGTGATTGGCCTGATCGGGGTTTTAATGCTGTCCGAGACACCGGGGCTTGGCGGGGATTGGTGGCGGCGAATTTGCAACCGTGCGTCGGGCTTGGGCGTGTTGTCAGGATTCTTATTCGCGATTTCAGGGGTTTGTTATCGTGGCGCCACGTTGGAACTGGCCAGCGAAGATCCGCTGTTGCGCGCGGGGATGACGCTGGCCTGCGTGACTTCTGCGCAGTTGATTGCAATGGCACTTTGGCTGCGGCTGTTTGAGCCGGGTCAGATATCGGCGGTTTGGGGCGCGCGGCGCACCGCGGCCTGGATTGGGCTGACCTCGATGGCGGGTTCATTTTGCTGGTTTACGGCCTTTACGCTGCAGACTGTGGCCTATGTGAATGCGCTGGGTCAAATTGAGCTGGTATTCAGCCTGTTGGCGACGGTGTTTTTCTTTAAAGAGCCGATCACCCGACGCGAATTATACGGCTTGGGGGTCTTATCGGTCAGTATTCTAGGGTTAATTATGGTGATCTGATACTTAATCGGGCAGCCGATAACCTCGCAACCGCAGCATTTCGCTGGACTCGTCGTCATTTTTAAAAAATGGCACCGAAGCCGGAGCGTCAGTCTGTGTCAGGCGACCGGATATTTCAGCCAAAACGACTTCGGTGATGAACGGCAGATCAAAGTCCCGGGTTTTATCCAGTGGCACCCATTGCAAATGTGACAGCTCGTCTGAGGCGGCAGAAAAATCATCGATGTCGCCAGCAAGGTGGCTGGCGTCGATGGCAAAAAAACGCGCGTCAAAGCGGCGTGGCCGTCCCGGAGGGGTGATGGCGCGGAACACAAATTGTAGGTTCTCGGCTGACGGCACATACCCTGCGGCGGCAAAGTCGCACCATGCCGCGGGTGGTGTGTCTGGCCAAGGGGCTTTGCGCCCCAATATCAGGCCGGTTTCTTCCCACAACTCGCGTATTGCGGCCACGCACAGCGGTGCGGTTATATCGCTGGCGCAGTCTTCGACCAATCGCGCGTTGCATGGTGCGGGGATTTGTTCTGCGAGGGTGATATTTGCGTCTGCGGCATCAACGGCACCGCCGGGAAAGACAAACTTATTGGGCATAAAGGCAGCTTTTGCGCCACGCTGTCCCATAAGAACACTGGGGTTTTCCAACCGATTTCTCAGCAGAATAATGGTCGCGGCATTTCGAATTGCGGTCTTATCTGTCATCATATTTTTACACAGCCCACTGTGCGACCGTCGTTTTTCAGAACCCGTGCATGGAGCGAGCCCACTGAAAGCCGACGATGGCGCCCTTTAATCTGGGCAGAAGATAGAGGGATAGGGCGACACAGCCAACAGCAAAAACAGCGAATAAAACCAATGGTTCTGGGCGAAATGTGACAAAGGCGACATGCAGAAGCGGTGCCATCAGGTGGCCGACGATGAGAATCGTCAAATAAGCGGGGCCGTCATCAGCCTTGTGGTGATGAAACTCTTGTTGGCAGACAGTACAGGATTTACACACCTTTAGATAGTTTCTCAGTAATTGACCCTTACCGCAGTTGGGGCATTTGCGACGCCAACCTTTCCAAACGGCAGGCCATGTTGCTCTTTCCATTTTTTCCATCAAACTCATTTTGCACCGCCAATGAGGGTATCATCGATGAAAAGAGTTGAAATAAAAAGTCGCAATCGTTGCTTGCGGCGGGATGTCGCAAGAATAAATAACCGTCGGGCGACGGAAACTGGATCGTCTTACGTATTATGTTTTGAAA
>DDEJ01000078.1 GCA_002336405.1 Rhodobacteraceae bacterium UBA1957 | reverse complement strand
GCCTATGCAGTGTTCAAAAGCGTTTTGATTTCAGCCAGTTTGATCGCCACAAGGTCGGAATCCCCAAGGCTTTCAACGTTGAGACGAACAACAGGCTCAGTATTCGAGGCGCGCAAATTGAACCGCCAGTCATCAAATTCAAGGCTCAATCCATCAGTTTCGTCTTTGTGCAGCGCCAGAGGTTCATAATGGCCCAGCACTGCGGCAATGCTGGTTTGCGGGTCTTGCAAGGTAAAATTGGTCTCGCCAGACGAGGGATAGGCCGCCATGCGCTCGGCGAGCAATGCCGACATAGATTTGCCACTGCGCCCCATCAATTCGCAGAGCACCAGCCAAGGAATCATGCCGCTGTCACAATAAGCAAAGTCGCGAAAATAATGATGGGCTGACATCTCACCCCCATAAATCGCATCGCATTTGCGCATCATCTGCTTGACAAATGCATGGCCGGTCTTGGCCTGCACCGCAGTGCCCCCTTTGGACTGCACCAAATCTTTTGTGTTCCAAACAACCCGCGGATCGTGAACGATATTGGCCCCAGGATATTTTTCCAACATGACAGAGGCGAGCAGCCCAACGATATATTCACCAGCGATAAAGCGGCCGCTTTCGTCAAAAAAGAAACAGCGGTCAAAATCACCGTCGAAAGCAATACCAAGATCGGCGCCATGCGCCAAGACCGACTCGCGCGTCGGAGCATGATTCTCGGGCAAAAGTGGATTTGGAATCCCGTTAGGAAAAGTACTGTCGGCGTCATGAAACAGCCGGATGAACTCAAACGCACCAGTTTTTTCCGCCAGCGCCTGCGCCAGCACATCAAAGGTTGGCCCCGCCGCGCCATTGCCAGAATTCACCACAACGCGTAATGGCCGCAGATTTGTCACATCTATAAAGGATGCCACTTTTTCCACATAGGCTGCCTTGGCTTCTGCCGCACGATCCTGACGCTGGCCACCCGGTGTCCCTGTGCCAAAGTCAGCGGCCTCCGCACAGGCTTTTACCGCCAGTAAATCCGTTTCCGGATCCAGCGGTCGCGACCCGGATTTAACCATCTTAAGACCATTATAATTGATCGGATTATGCGACGCAGTTACTTCGATACCGCCATCTGCCTCGAAAAAGCTTGTCGCCCAATACATTTCTTCGGTTCCAGCAAGACCTATATCAAGAACGGTGACCCCTTGAGCAATCATTCCCTCACACAGACTATCGGCCAATTCTGGCGAGGTCGCACGGGCATCGCGCCCCACAACCACAGTCTTTGCACCCAGCGTGCAAGCAAAAGCGCGCCCGATCCGATAGCAGATCTCGGCGTCAAAATTGACCCCCAATTCCCCGCGGACATCGTAGGCTTTAAAACAGGTCAAAATTTTCGTCATTTTATGTCATCTCACGTGCAAGCGTCCGCTCAGCTGCGGGCATATTGATCTTCATAGCGGATGATATCGTCTTCACCCAAATAGGCCCCGGTCTGAACCTCAATCAGCACCATGGGCACCTTACCGGGGTTCTGCATCCGGTGCACCGCACCCAGCGGGATATAGACAGATTGACCCTCGGTGATGATTTTAATAGCATCATCGATAGTCACCGTCGCAGTGCCTTCCACAACGACCCAATGCTCTGAGCGGTGGTGATGACTTTGTAAACTTAACGATGCGCCGGGATTGACCAAGATACGTTTGACCTGAAAACGCCCACGAATGGCCAGAGTTTCAAACCACCCCCAGGGACGATAATCTTTTGGAAAGGTTTCAGCCTGACGCACCCCGCCTGTGTTCAGGCACGCCACCACCTGCTTGACCTCTTGCGCTTTCGACATATCCGCCACCAGCACCGCATCGGGCATCGCCACCGCAATGATATTTTCCAAACCTAAACCGACCAGATGCTGGTCGCCATGCTCTGAACGCAGCAGCGTATTTGTGCATCCGATGGCAGTGGCATTCTCAGAGGTCACAACCCCTGCGGCATCGGGCCCCTGCTCTTGCCAAACGGCGTCCCAACCACCAAGATCAGACCAGCCTGCAGAATATGGTACAACCGATAAGTTGCGTGCATGCTCCATGACCGCATAGTCTACAGAGATATCGGCGCACTGCGACCACGCCTCGGGCGCAAGACGAAAAAAACCCAAGTCAGGATAACCATCTTTCAGTGAGGCTGTGACAGGTTGCAGCAGATCGGGCGCATAGGCTTCGAAGGCTGCTATCATATCACGGGCTTTAAACAGGAAAATACCTGCATTCCAAAGGTAATGTCCCGCCTCGATCATCTTTTCAGCACTCTGGGTGTCGGGCTTCTCAATAAAACTTTTTAGGGCCACCGCCCTGTCCTTAGGCAAAGCATCAAGTTCGAGATATCCATACCCGGTCTCAATCCGCGTTGGGGTAATTCCAAAGGTGACCATCTTGCCCTGTGCGACCTGCTCCAACCCCAGCGCGATTGCCGCGTGAAAAGCGGCGACTTGAGGGATCACATGATCAGAGGGGGCGACCAATAAAATCGCATCGGGATGTTGGGCGACCGAATAAAGACAGGCCGCCAGAATTGCCGGCGCGGTATTCTTGCCTTCTGGCTCAATTAAAATGGCGCCGGGGTCGATCCCGATGGCTTGCAATTGCTCACCGACAATAAACCGGAAATCCGCATTGGTCATCGTAATTGGAGCGGCAAACCTTATACCTTCAGAAGTGGTGAGCCGTTGAGCACTGGCCTGAAATAAGCTCATATCGCCAATAAGGTTTGAGAACTGTTTGGGATAACTTTTGCGCGACAAAGGCCACAGACGCGTACCCGACCCCCCCGCCAATAGCACGGGTGTTATCTCTGAAAGTTCTTGACTAATCATTTTACGCTCCAAAATAAAATTTTGTTTCTCACACCTGTTTTATATCAACCTAAATCTTAAGGATGGAACTCGTGGTATAATTCATGGTCTGCGACGTATCTTACAGCGTCAAGATACCCCTGTAAGGATCCGCAATCAAATCGCTGCCCGGCTAGGGGGACTTGGCAAACCGCCGCGCCTGCCGCCATGGTATCAATCGCATCTACCAATTGTACTTCACCGCCATGTCCAGGGGGTTGGTGGCGCAGGATATCGAACACATCAGGGGTCAAGAGATAACGCCCGATAGAGGCCAAGTTAGAGCCCGCATCTTGCGGCGCCGGTTTTTCGACCAGACCGGCAACCTCATTCACACCAGCCCCTGGCCGAACCACCCCATATTGAGAAATCTGCGGTCCATCAATCTGCATAACCGAAATTTGTGACTTGCCCGACAGCGTATATGCCTCGATCAGATCCGTCGTGACGCCAGGGGACGCGCCAATCAGAAAATCATCTGCTAGCAAAACGGCAAACGGCTCATCTCCGACGGCCCGTTCGGCACAAAGCACTGCATGTCCAAGCCCAAGCTGTTCAGGTTGGCGGACAAATATACAACTAACGTGTGGTGGAACAATATTGCGCAGGCTCTCGGCCTCGGCGTGTTTGCCTTTGGCGCGCAACGCTGCCTCCAACTCGAGATTGCTGTCAAAATGGTCCTCGATCGCCCGTTTGTTGCGCCCAGTCACAAAAATCAACGTGTCACAACCAGCCGCTATCGCCTCTTCTGCTGCGTATTGGATCAAGGGTTTGTTGACCACCGGCAACAGCTCTTTCGGCATTGCCTTGGTCACAGGCAAAAACCGTGTTCCAAAACCGGCAACTGGAAATACAGCCTTGCGAACAACAGGTTTCATAGACAGCCCTTCCACTGCGCTGATATGGATCTCATGTTTGTAGCAGCAAGCCGAACCAATCTCCAGCGTCGACTTTCGTTTCAAACCGGTTGTTATTGCGCACTCTGCGATCCTATATTTTCTGGGACACACCTAAGATCGTCCACCACCCGTCCATCGTGCGCCCAACGCAGGACAAAGAGTTAGGGATATTGAACGAGAAAGGTTAATTCACCTCCCATCGCACACTGCCCAGCTGTTATATGCGCGGTTTTGCCAAGATTCAAACCTATAGAGCCGGCCTCATTTGACCGGCTCTAGGTCTTGTTCAGGTTTCACGCACTGCGTGCTGGACCAAACCCAGCACCGTGAACTATCAGGCCCGGTCTTGGTGTGATTGCCGCACCCGGTGGTCCCGAACCACAAGCGGTGTATTTTTATTGCTATGTCGCTCGGCAATATCGCGCCCCTCGGCACCGGTGGCCAAGGGCCGTACCGGTTCCGGACGGTGATACAGATCAGGCTGGAACAGTTCCGGGAACAGCACCGCAATTTCCATCCGCGCCGCTGGTGAAAGCGATTTGAGCGCCTCTTGTCCGGTAAACAGCGATTCTGACAGAGCCCCCTCAGCCTCGACCACCTGATGGCAATCAAACAGCATATGGAAATAGGTGACGTCTCTGCCGTTTGGCTCAACTTCAATCCCCTCAATTTGTGTCAGGAATTTCGCGCCGATTAGTATTTCTGTCTCCTGCACAGAGCTGTCCGACAGCTGAGACTGAACCAGCATCCGGTGTTGCGGCGACACCACGAGATCGCGTTTTGGCAAACCACACCCAAGCGCACCTGCTCGAATACGGATCGGCGTCAGTTTTGGATGATCTTCCAAATCCTGAGCGCTCAGATACCGGCTGCCGATCCATCTTACCGGTTGGTAACCGGCGTCTTGCGTCCATACCAGATCCCCCGACGTCACTTGTTCGATTGGTTTGTCGCCCGTCACGGTGCGCAGCAAAGTTCCCTTGGCAAAGCAAACCACAGCGGTATTTTTATAGCTCAGATCATCACCTTTGACAGCCACAGCGTTACCCTGCGCATCGACCCCAGAGTTCAGATAGAGATCAATATCATCAATCTGCTCACTATAATTATTGCCGTCAATAATCCCGTCCAAATGACCGTCTTCTTGGTCTTTCTGCATCATCTCCCGCGCATCCGAGAACGCGCCACCTGCATTGTTCACATCGGCAAGCGTGTCTTTATTATAAAACTTAGACAGGTCGACAAAATCGCCGCCCTTGCCATTGGCATCTGCTTCCATGAAATCGCTGATCGTATCAGATCCGTCTCCCGCAACTTCGGCAAAGCTGTCCATGCCATCGCCACCAGACATAAAGTCGTTGCCCGCGCCGCCAAACAGCTTGTCAGCACCCTCGCCACCCTCAAGACTGTCAGCACCCTTGCCACCGATCAGCGTGTCTGTTCCTTTTTGTCCTTTCAGCAAATTGTTTCCGTCATTGCCCGTGATCACATTGGCCTTAACGTTACCGTTACCCTCAGAATCATTGGTTCCGGTAAGCGTCAGATTTTCAACATCAGGAGCGTCTAGAAGGCTGTATGGGACCGAGCTTTGGATCTCATCGGTTCCGCTGGTGTCTGTCGCTATGACATCATCAGAACTGTCGACCACATAGGTGTCATCGCCATCACCACCCTCAAGCGTGTCTTTGCCATCGCCGCCAACAAGGCTGTCATTGCCGGTACCACCAACAAGCGTGTC
>DDEJ01000155.1 GCA_002336405.1 Rhodobacteraceae bacterium UBA1957 | reverse complement strand
TGTGACAAACTCTGAAGATACGCGCCCGCTCACGGTTGGTTTATCGATTTTTGGTGCTCCGGAGAACGGCGTTGATATTTCTATCATTTCGGCGGCAACGCTGATGTCAATTGCACCACTTCTGATCACGTTCTTAATTTTCCAACGCCAATTTGTTCAAGCATTTTTACGCACAGGCATTAAATAGTGGCACGCATTATCCAACTGACAGATATGCATGTTTTGCCACCTTCCCAGCGGGTTTCAGGCGTGCTCAACACCTATGAACTGCTGATTGACACTATCGACACGCTGCTTGACGACTGGCATAAAATTGGGCCGATTGACGCCGTGATCGTCACCGGAGATATCACCGAAACCGGTGATGTGGAAAGTTACCAGTTGTTCCGCCAACAAGTCCGACGCCTGCCAGTCCCATATTTTCTTATTCCCGGCAACCATGACCGGCGCGACCCACTGCGACAGTGCTTTGAAGATATGGCCACAATACCGAAAAGTGGCAAGATTAATTGGGTCCATGATCTGGCAGACCTGCGCCTTATCGGGCTCGACACATTGATCGAAGGTCAAGGAGGCGGGGACCTAGATGACGCCGATCTCAATTTTTTGGCTCAGGCAATCGCCGCGGCAGATACTCGGCCGATTTTACTGGCCATGCACCATCCCCCGTTTGCGTCAGGGATGGTTTTCATGGACCAAATCGGATTGACAGACACCGGACCGCTGGCCGATATTTTGAACGCGGCACCAAATGAAATTCGGATAATTTGTGGTCACGTTCACAGCACAATTATCAGCAACATAGGCAACACAGTGGCTATTTCTGCCGCTGCCACCTGCAGCGCCTTTCCCACTGATTACCGGATCGACGCGCCAGTGGGTTTCAATAAAACCCCACGTGGCTATAGCCTACACAACTGGGACCAGGGGTTTCGCACCACCTGTATGACCTTAGCAAAAAGTAGCGGGCCGAATCCTTTTAATGCCCCATGAAACATAACAGACTGCAACCGAAAAGGGCACAACACGCATTATGACCATCCTTTATTTCCTGACATCATTATTCGGCGCCACTATGTTATTGTTATACGCGGTGCGCATGGTGCAAACGGGAATCGAGCGCGCCTATGGCCCTTCTTTCAAACGCCTAATCACCAGTAATGACAGTGCATTGCGAGCGATGATCACCGGCGTTGTTATGGCGATTGTTTTGCAAAGCGCCACCGCCGTGACCCTGTTGACGGCTGGCTTTGCCAGTGGTGGTCTGCTGCCCTTTGGCATTGGACTGGTACTTATTTTAGGCGCCGATCTGGGATCGGCAATTGTTGTTCAAGTACTGTCACTGAACATTGACTGGCTGGTGCCGCTTTTAATCGGCATCGGCGGCTGGGTTTTTCTCAAAGCCGAGCTGCGCAAAAACAAACAGCTCGGGCGCATAATGCTGGGGATCGCGTTTATTCTGATCGCCCTGCGGTTTCTAAGAGAAACCGTTGAACCGATCCGCGACAGCAATTTTCTGCCTGCGATGGTGGTCTATCTCGAGAATGATTCTGTCACCGCATTTTTAATCGGCGCTGTACTGGCGTTGGTGATGCATTCCAGCGTCGCTACGGTGTTGATGTGCGTGGTATTGGTGGCAATTGATGCGCTGCCACTTGCGGTTGGGATCACTCTCGTGTTGGGCGCAAATCTCGGAGGGGCTTTGGTGGCTGTGTGGCTGACGCGCGGCATGAATGCCTCTGCCCGCAGGCTGGCGGTTGCCAATCTGGCCGCGCGGGGCGCAACTGCAATAATATGCGCAATTGCGCTGCAGTTTGTCGATGTTTCTGTTCTGTCTGGCTGGGTTGCAGATGCGCAGGCGCTGGTACTGGCGCATCTAGGCTTTAATACACTGCTGTTACTCTTTGTACCGTTTGCGGGTCGACTTGAGGCCCCTATGACACAGCTCATCGCCGAAGATGGAACCGACACCACACAAACGAACGGCGCCCAGGCGGCCTCGGCGCTGGATATGTCTGTGCTTGGGTCACCGCGTCTTTCGATGGCATGCCTGCGCCGCGAAGTACACAGGATGAGTTATATCGTTGAAAACCTCGCCCGCCCTGTGACTAATAAAGTGTTTGACCCAAGCCCAACAGAGCTTGCCCAGATGAAAGCGCAACGGCACAGCCTTGCCATCGCACTGAGCCGCCTACGGGAATATTTCGCGCAGATGAATACCCAAGAGATGCAGAAAAAAGATGTTAAAATCGTATCAGAGCTGGTTGATTATGCCAGCAACCTCGATGCCGCCAGCGATATCGTGTTGCGGCGTATGGTGCCTGTTGCGCTGGCGCGGTCCCAAAAAGAGGTGCGTTTTTCCGAGGCCGGTTGGTCCGAGCTACTGCAAGCATACGAGCGGATGAATGCCAATATGACTTTGGCGTTTGATCTTCTGATATCAGAAGATGTCGAAGAGGCACGCCAACTTTTCCTTGAAAAAGACGATTTTGTAAAATCCCAAAGCCGCAGTAAAAAACGCCATTTTGCACGGGTGCGCAATGGGGACGAGACCAGCCTTGCCAGCAGCAGTCAGCACCTCGAAACCTTAGCCGCCCTGCGCGATTTTAATCGCATGATCGTATCGCTGGCCGATCCCATCTTGCTGCGCAACGGCCAATTACTTGAAACCCGGCTGGTATTTAAATCTGAGACTTGATGG